>JAQUZU010000039.1 GCA_028691175.1 Candidatus Kapaibacterium sp.
AAACTGCAAGCGAGCCACTCATCGAAGAAATCGAAATCGGACGTTTCATCACGCCGTACGGCAAGGGACTTGACCTCGGTCCGGACGGCTTCACCTGGAAATATGATGTTACGGACTACGAACCATATCTGCATGGCGACGTAACTTTTTCTGCAGGAAATTTGCAGGAACTCATCGACGTAAGTTTTGACTTCTACGAGGGAATTCCGCCGAGAGATGTCGTAAAAATGACCGAAATATGGGGCAGCTATCGCAGCATGGACTACCGCGACATGGCAAGCGATATCGTTTTGAGGGAAACTTCACTCGTTAAGCAGCCGGAAACCCGACAATTGAAACTCAAAACACGCCTTACCGGGCACGGGCATCAGAGCAACGACGGGGCATTTCCGCATTGCTGCGAATGGAAAGACAACACGCATACAATCACAACCGAAGAAAAAGAGCATCGATGGCACGTCTGGCAAGAATACGACTGCGCTCTTAATCCGGTATTTCCGCAGGGCGGAACCTGGCCGGGATCGCGCGAGGGCTGGTGTCCGGGCGATGTTGTCAAAGATTTTGACTTTGAGTTGCCGGAATATTCTAACCACGACGACGTTTGGTTCGACTATAGTATCACGCCGGTTCCGAGCGACAATCAGGGCATGGGCACCGGAAATTATATTGTCGCAATGCAGGTCTTCGAATACGGTGCACAAAATCACGACCTCGACGCCGAAGTCGTTGACGTAATCTCGCCGAACAACTTCCCACTGTATTCGCGCGTAAATCCTATTTGCGTAAGCCCGAAAATCATTATCCGCAATAACGGCTCGAGCGACCTCACTTCGCTGAAATTCGAATATGGAATCGCCGGCAAAACCGATCGCGAATATACTTGGACAGGCTCGCTCGGAGCAAATCTGAAAGACACGGTAGAACTGCCGATTACAGCCGATTTCTGGTATCCGGCGGCAGAGAAGAAATTCTCCGTCAAAATATCCGAACCGAACGGCGGCACAGATCAGTACGCCGACAACAACGGAATGACCACAGATTTCGAATTGCCGGACATCTATGAAAAAGGCTGCACTTTAGTCTTGACCGCACCGACAAATTACGCTTCAACAATTCACATGACAGTAAAAGACATGTCCGGAAACATCGTCATTAACCGCTCCAACATCAACAACAATGTATCATATCGCGACGTTCTCGACCTGCCTGATGGCTGCTACACGATGGAAATCATCAGCGACGAGCAAATAGGCATCAGTTACTGGGCAGTTTCGGATATGGGAAGCGGCTCGCTCAAAATCCTTGCTCCGGACGGCACGACCGCAAAAGTCTTCGAACCGGACTTCGGTTACCGCCTGACATATTCATTCAGTATCGGCGCGATTACTTCAGTCGAGGACATGCAGGCAGACAACCTTCTCCGACTTTATCCAAACCCGACAATCGGCGAAGTCCGCTTCCGTGTTGACGAAAATCTCGGGCTTGTACCGGTAGAACTATACGACAACTCCGGACGCATGCTCATGAGCGATAAATTCGACCTGAGCAACGGGAACGAAGGCAAATTCAACATCGCAGATCTCTCCGCCGGCAGTTACTTTATCAGAATAGTTGGCAAGAATTACGACATTAAAAAGAATTTTATTAAAAAATAATACATATATCAAATATTTGAACACTTTTCCCGTTTCTTATTATTGGTAAAAGCAGAAAAAATAATATTTACAAAATAATTTAAAGGAAAACAAAATGGCAGAAAACGTATTACAAGTAACCGATGCCACTTTTGACGAAGATGTGCTTAAATCTGATGTTCCTGTAGTTCTCGATTTTTGGGCTACATGGTGCGGTCCTTGCAGAATGATTACTCCGTATATCGAAGAAATTGCTAAAGAATATGCCGGCAAAGCCCGCGTAGGCAAAGTCGACGTGGATAACAACCAGAATATCGCAATGAAATACGGCATTCGCTCTATTCCGACTGTCCTTTACTTCAAGGGCGGCGAGTTAGTAGACACCGTTATCGGTGCAGTTCCGAAAACTCAACTCGAAGACAAACTTAAAGAATTACTATAAGTTTTCTCGGATTATTATGCGGGAAACTCGAACAAATAATTCGAGTTTCCCGTTTTTTGCATATAAATGCAACATTTTGCGAAAATAAACGTTAACATACTTTTTTGAACAATCCGAGACACTATGGATAGAATTATACACGATCATCAAATACGCGTCCGTTATAAAGAAACCGATAAAATGGGTGTTGTATATAACGGAAATTACTTTACATATTTTGAAATTGGGCGTACCGAACTAATGCGTACGGCGGGCTATCCGTACATTCGTTTCGAAGAGGGAGGCTACTATCTTCCGCTGATTGAATCGCATGCCGAATACATCAAAACCGCACATTACGACGACATTCTGACAATTCGCTCGTCAATCAAGCCGGTACTTTCGGCACGAGTACGCTTCGACTACGAAGTTTATCGCGACGACGAACTCCTCACACGCGGTTATACAGGACACTGCTTCATGGACATCGCAACAATGAAAGCCACCCGGCCGCCGAAATCTTTCGTCGATTTTATCAAAGAAGTATCGAAGAAATAAACGCGTGCAAGAAACAGTTTCGGGCGAATTTCCATATCCGCCCGAAACACCAAGCAAAGTTTCAGTCATTTTACGCAAAACTATGTCAATTCTCATCAGTGCATGCCTGCTCGGCATCAATTGCAAATATGACGGCAAATCGAACACCACACCGGAAGTAATAGAATTCGTCCGCAATCGGCAGGTTTTGCCCGTCTGCCCGGAAGTTTTCGGCGGGCTGAGTATTCCGCGGACACCTTGCGAAATCTGCGGTAAACATATTTTGTCGAAAAATGGTGGCGATTTCACTGCGGAATATCTCCGTGGAGCAGAAATTACGCTCCGTATGGCACAGGCAGCGGGAGCGAAATTCGCAATCTTGAAAGCAAAAAGTCCGTCGTGCGGATTCGGCAAAATATATGATGGAACTTTTTCGCACACCTTGACCGCAGGCAACGGAATTGCTGCCGAGATGCTCGCAAAAAGCGGCATCTTAATCGCAAACGAAGATAATTTTCGGGACATAATTAAGTGACCGACAAAGAAAAAATCTCGGACAAAGCCCGCGAAATCGGCTTTGATCTGATTGGTTTTGCAGTTTGCGAACTGTTAGACGAAGCGGCAAAATTCTCTCACGAGGCCGCGGAAAGCGGGAAATTCGCCACGCTCAAATATCTCGAAAGCAATATTCCGCAGAAGCGCGACCCGCGGCTCATTTTGCCCGGTGCAAAATCCGTAATCGCACTTGCAAAGCATTATTCCGCCGCGGCAAATTACGCTCCGGGAACTCTGAAAGTTGCCCGCTACGCACTTCTTCCGGACTATCACGTCAGGTTGCGCCCGATGCTGAACGAACTCGCCACATATATAAAATCGGAAACCGGCGGCGAAGTTGCTACCTCGCTCGACGGCGGAAAGGCATTCGAAAAAATCTGGGCAGAGCGTGCCGGACTTGGTTTTCAGGGCAGAAACAGCCTGTTGATAACTCCGGAATTCGGCTCGTATATCAACTTGGCTGTAATTTTTACCGTGGCAGAATTTCCGCCGGACACACCGGCAAAATCGCTCTGCGGCAAATGCCGAAAATGTATCGAGTCGTGTCCAAACACGGCAATAAGTCCGAATAAAATAATCGACTTACGGCGTTGCATTTCATATAATACGATAGAGAATAAAGGCGAAATTCCGCCGGGAATAAATCTTGCGGGCAACGCCTACGGCTGCGATATTTGCCAGGAAGTTTGTCCACACAATCACCATACAATTGTGGAAAACTTTTCTGCGGTGCCGGAGGGCGGACTCTCGCCGAAGGAACTTCTCGCGATGACGCCGGAGGAATTTAACCGCAAATTTGCGGATTCGCCGATTAAGCGCATTAAACTTCATCGTATGAAACGGAATATTTTGCACTGCCTTAATCAATAATAGATTAATTCAAATTTCTAAATCTCGTAAATTTTTTGTAATTTGCATATTCAAATTTTTGAAAAATAATAAAAATCATAATTTATACAGAGAGTTAGACCGCAATGTCAGTTAAAGTTAGATTCGCACCGTCTCCGACGGGATATTTGCACGTCGGCGGACTTCGCACGGCACTTTACAATTATCTTTTCGCGCGCCACAACGGCGGCAAAATGGTTCTCCGCATCGAGGACACAGACCGCACGCGTTTCGTAGAGCATGCGCAGGAAAATTTAATCAAAATGCTGCAATGGGCAGGCATCGAAATCGATGAAGGTCCGGGCTTCGGCGGCGACTGCGGACCGTACGTCCAGAGCGAACGCTTTGATTTATATACCAAATACGCAAATGAGCTGCTCGATGCAGGCAAGGCATATTATGCATTCGACACGGCTGAAGAACTCGAGGAAATGCGCACAAGATTGCAGAGCGGAACAAAGGGCGACTATCGCTATGACCGCAAAAACATGCGCAATTCGCTTACACTCGCTGCAGACGAAGTCGAAAAACTAATCGCTGACGGCACTCCGCACGTAATCCGCATGCTGGTACCGGAAAATGAAAATATCATATTCCACGATTTAATTCGTGGCGAAGTAAAAATCAATTCGCAAGAAGTTGACGATCAAATTCTCATTAAAAGCGACGGTTTCCCGACCTATCACTTGGCAAACGTAGTCGATGATCATCTGATGAAAATCACCCACGTAATTCGTGGCGAGGAATGGTTGCCGTCGACTCCGAAGCACTGCATTCTTTATCGTGCTTTCGGCTGGGAAGAACCGCTGTTCGCGCACCTTCCGCTCCTGCTCAATAAGGATAAAACCAAACTCAGCAAGCGCCAGGGCAGCGTGGCAGTCGAGGACTTCAAACTGAAATACAATCGCGACGCATTTGTCAATTTCGTTGCATTGCTCGGGTGGAATCCGTCCGGCGACCGCGAAATCTACGACATGAACGAGTTGATCGAGCTCTTCAATCTCGAAAAAGTAAACAAAGCCGGAGCAGTTTTCGATACACAGAAACTCGACTGGTACAATTTCCAGTATTTGCAGAAACTTACGCCGAAAGAAATGGCGTCCGAACTCGCCGACGAACTCAAAAAACGCGAAATGCCGGAAATGCCGGAAGAATATCTCGAAAAAGTCTGCGTTTTAGTTAAAGAGCGCGTCAATTTCATCGCGGATATTCCGGACTACGCGCCGTACATGCTGGGCGATATCACCGAATATGAAGAGAAATATCTCGCCAAGCATTGGACGAAAGAGAAAACTCCGCTAATGAAAGAATTAATCGCGCGTCTCGAAAATTCGCCGGAATTTAATTACGAACCTATGCACGAACTTACAAAAGCATATTGCGAAGAAAAAGAAGTGAAGTTAAAGGAAGTAATTCACCCGCTTCGTCTGATGATAACCGGCAAGTCAATCGGCGCCGGAATGTTCGAGACCATGGAAGTTCTCGGACGCGAAGAATGCTCGAAGCGTATGAAAAATTTCATTGAAATATACGGATAAGCCTATGTGGAAGTTTATTTTTCCTATATTGATTGCCGGAATTTTGTGCGGGTGTGCGAGCGGAAATTCTGCAGATAAGTGCCTTAAAGACAACGAAACGGATCTGCTCATCAAATGGGGCGATCAGTATAACCGCTTCGGCACGCGAATTTATTCGGTCATTGATGCGAAATTGAACTACTACAAAGTGCGGGAAGACAGCACGGGCGGAAAGATTTTCAGCGATTCCGCCCGAATTGAACCGGAAAATTTCTGCAAAATCAAGCAAGAACTGACGCAGTTAATCCTCGCTACGCAGGCGATGGCTTTTCCGGGATCGACTCAGCAATTTATCGAATACGTCAGCCCGCAGCAAAATATTTATTTTCGGGCAATCTGGAACCCGGAACACACAAATTACGGCAACAAAAATTTACGAAACTTCTACGATTCTTTGACATTTAAAGCGACAGAAAATTTATAGTTCCGCACCGAAAAGTCGGAAATATTTAAAAAGCAGGTAAAAATGAACATTTTAATCGTTGATGACAACACGGATTTTGCTACAACATTATCGGACTTGGTACGCTCGTTCGGCTTCGACAGCTATGTCCTTAACCAACCGCAGGAAGCAATAAACTATCTCGACAAATTTTCGCGAAAAGTCAGTTGCATTTTGCTTGATATCGAATTCGGCCCCGGCGAGGAACTGAACGGCATCGATGTGCTCGAATATTGCCGCCGGCATTTTCATTCGATCCCGGTAATCATGATTTCCGGCAAAGGAACAATCGAAACCGCGGTTAAAGCCACGAAACTCGGAGCCGTTAACTTTATCGAAAAAAGCATTCTCACTGCGGACAAACTTCGCGAAGTACTTTGCAGTGTAATAGACAACGTAAGCACACAGGGCGAAGCCAACGAAATTCGCCGACTACTGCGTTCGCACGGCTTAATCACAAAAAATGCTGCAATGCTCGAACTCGGCGACAACATTATCCGCTTCGGACGGACAAACCTGAACGTCCTGATTACCGGCGAAACCGGCACCGGCAAAAAACTTGTAGCACAAGCGATTCATGCAGTCAGCAAGCGCAACAAGTCGCCGTTTATTACGGTTGATATTCCGAACATTCCGCGCGAACTCTTCCAGAGCGAACTTTTCGGGCATATCAAAGGTGCATTCTCCGGCGCGACCGAAACTAAAAAAGGATTGTTTCAGCAGGCGAACAAAGGCACAATTTTCCTCGACGAAATCGGCGACCTCTCGCTCGAACTGCAGTCGAATCTGTTTATCCCGATTGAAGACCGAACAGTCCGCAAAGTCGGCTCGACTGAGCCGGAAGACCTCGACGTCCGCTTCGTCAGCGCGACCGACCGCGACTTACTCGGTGCAATTCGCGACCAAAAATTCCGCGAGCAGTTATATCACAGACTTCGTGAGTGCGGCATCAATATTCCGCCACTGCGCGAGCGCCGCGACGACATTCCGGACATCGTAAATTATTACATTGAACGCCACAACAGCGACTTCGGCGAAACAAAAGACATAGCACCGTCCGCAATTCAATATATGATGGAACAAGAGTGGCCCGGCAACGTCCGCGAACTCTCCAGCGTCGTGCGAGTTGCTCTACAGACCGCTTCGAGCGATAAAATCGAAATCTCCGACATTCACAAAATAATGACCGGAAGTGCGTCCGACAAGTTGCCGAATCCGGCAATTTTCGACAACGAAGCTATGATAAATTCGGATAGAACGCTGAAAGAAGACCTCGCCGAACTCGACAAACTGAAAATCGAAGCGACACTCGAAAAAACCGGCGGAAACGTCAGCAAAGCCGCTGCGTTGCTGGCAATCAGTCGCGAGACATTGCACAATAAAATTCGAAAATACGGAATTTCCGCACAATCATATCGAAAAAATAAACAATCATAAACGAAAGAAACCGAAATGGAAAGACAAGAATTAGCAAAAAAAATATACGAAATCGCCCATATTACCGGCGACTTTCTGCTCCGCTCGGGTGCACACTCGAACGAATATTTCGACAAATACCGCTTCGAGAGCAATCCGGAAGTCCTGAAAGCAATCGCTGAGCAGATGATTCCACTCCTGCCGAAAGACTTCGACTACCTCGCCGGACTCGAAATGGGAGGAATTCCGATCGTTACCGCAATTTCGATGCTCTGCGGGAAACCCGCCGTTTTCGTTCGCAAAAATGCAAAAAAATACGGCACATGCCTCTTCGCAGAGGGTGCAGACATCAAAGGCAAAAAACTCGTTATCATTGAAGATGTCGTAACCAGTGCCGGACAAATTATCATTAGCACGGGCGACCTTCGCTCTGCCGGAGCAACAATAGAAACTGCTCTCTGCGTAATCGATCGCGAAGCCGGCGGACGTGCACACCTCGAAAAAATAGGACTTTCGCTTTCTCCGCTCTTCACAATGACAGAACTAAAAGCGAACGCGTAAATCTATTTCATCTTAATGCAAAAAAGGCGGATAATATCCGCCTTTTTTTGTAAATTCACGACAATGTGCCGTTAATCACCGTTGTTTTCTTTCATTGCTTTCAAAATATCTACACCGGTAACGGTATTGATGGTTTCAGCAAGTTGTGCGACCGAGCCGGGAATTTGATTTACCAGATTCGTAAACGAGCCTTTTCCACCTTCGCCGCCGTTATCAACAAGCGTAATTTTATCGATGTTAATGCCTTTAATTGTATTGGTCAGGCTCTCGATAATTTGCGGCAACATAACGAGCGTATATGTCTGACCTGCATTCTCGCCCGCCTTGCTGAAGGCTTCGAGGTTCTGGCGGAGTACGTCGAGTCGAGCCTCACCATCAGCAATAATTGATGCAGCGGCTCCGCGTGCCTCGAGTTCGAGGGCTTCTCTTTTCGCTTTTGCCGGCTCGATAATATCCGCAGTAAGTTTCTTTTGCTGCAAGACAATTCGTTTTTCCTCTAGTTCCTGCTCGAACTGTGCCTGCGCTTTTTGTCCGGCTACGAGAGCCTCTTTTTCTTTGATTACGGCTTCTTTTTCGAGTTCCGCTTTCTTTATTCTATAGTTTGTATTTTCTATTTCGACCAATTGATCCGCCTTTGCTTTATTCACTGCAACTATTTGATTTGCCGAGATTTGCGCAGTTTCAATTTCCTGCTTCGAGAGGGCTTTTGCGGTTTCGGCTCTCTTGAGCGCAAGGGCTTCCGCTTCCTCTGCTTCGGCGCGGCGGTCTGCTTCGGCTTTTTTCGCATTCGCTACAACTTCGGCAGTTTTCATGCGTCCGATTGAATCAAGATAGCCTCTTTCGTCGCTTATGTTCGTAATTTTCAGTGTATCGAGTTGAATACCGAGTTTCTGCAGGTCGATATCCGCTTCTTCCATCAGCACTTCGGCAAACTTCATGCGGTCTTCATTTACTTCTTCCGGAGTAAGCGAGGCAAGCACGCCACGGAGGTTTCCCTCGAGTGTTTCTTTTGCAATTTTCTGGATTTCGGCTTCGGTACGCTTAAGAAATCTCTCGACCGCATTGCCGAAAGCCGGCTCTTTCGAGTCTATTTTAATATTTGCAATTGCATCTACGACTAACGGAATTCCGCCCTTCGAATATGCGTTTTGAATGCTGAGTTCGAGCGGAATTGTCTCGAGAGTCATTCGTGCGGCTTTTTCCAGAAACGGGATCCGCAAAGCGCGGCCGCCGCGAATAATGCGATATCCGACTACTTTTCCATCCGGTAAAACGCGCTTACGTCCGGATAAAATAACTACTTCGTTCGGCTGTGCAATCAGCAACAGTCGCGAAATAGTAATCAAAATCACTATTATTGCAAATAATGCAATAAGTGCAAGAACAAAGACAAATTCTGCCATTTCTATCTCCTTTATTTATAAATATTTACAGTTCTACTTCCATTACTTTTGCCACTCCGTCCTTTATTTCTACTACCAGAACTTCGTCGTGCAAATTAAATTTTTGTTTTTCAGAGGCATCGGCAATTTCCGCGGCGATTTCCGCAGTCTGCCCTTTTATTTCAAAATATATTTTTCCGCGACGTCCGCGCACGATATGCAAAGAAACTTTCGCCGTAAAGCCTAATGCGTCGTTCAAATTCACTGCCTCGCCTGTCTCGCTGCCCTTCAGATATTTCATCAACCGATAGCCGAAATACGCGGAAAATCCGCCCACACAGACCGCAGGTATAAGTGTAGATACGAAACCGAAATCGAGAAGTTGCAGGACAGTACCCGTCAGCCCGAAAAAAGTAGAAAAATATACGCCGTTGCGTATGCTCAGGAATTTCACTCCCGACGCAGCGTCGGCATGCGTCGGCAAATTTTCGTGCTGCAAATCGACATGCGAAATTTCTGTGCCCGCGTCCGTGCCGATCGAGTGAATATCAGTATGAATATCCGCATGAATATCGGCATCCGAATCGCCTCCGCCTGTTAAAATCGAAAATCCGAGCAAGCCGCCGCCAACTATCAGGCAAAACAAATATAATTCGAACATCGGGATTTCTCCATTTCTGTTTATTTGATAATTTGACAAAAATATCAAATTTTGCGAAGAAAAGCAAGTAAATTAAAAAAAATCACTACATTACACCCTAAAAGCAAAAAGGGCGACAAAACTGCCGCCCTTTCGGTATTTTTTCATTATGAACTTAATCGCACATTTCGCCCTTCAGCGTGGTGGAGCCGGCGGATAGAATTTTCACGTTGAAAACATCGCCCTCGGCAATTGCCATATCGGCCGGAACCGGAAATACGACTTTTTTATTCGTGTCTGTTCTGCCCTTCCAATCCGCTTCGCTGCGGCGGCTGACGTTTTCGACCATAACAGAGTGAATTTTGCCGATTTCGAGTTGATTTTTCTCGAATGCAATATTCTGTTGCAGATCGATTATTTCGTTCAGGCGTCGGATTTTCTCCTCATCGCTGACGGTGTCGCCGATTTTATACGATTTCGTGCCCTCGCGCGGCGAATATTTAAACATAAATGCGCCGTCATATTTTACGGTTTTCATCAGTTCAAGCGTTGCACGGTGGTCGTCCTCGGTTTCGCCTGGATAGCCGGCAATAATATCGGTCGATAGTGCAATATTCGGAATTTTCGAGCGCAGAAGGTCGATTTTTGCAATATATTGTTCCGCAGTATATCGGCGATTCATCAATTCCAAAAGTCGGCTCGAACCGGACTGCACCGGCAAATGCAAATGCTTGCAGATATTCGCGTGCGAAGCCATCGCATCAATCAGTTTTTCGCCGAAATCTTTCGGATGCGAAGTCGTAAAACGGAAGCGGATTTCGGGGTGATTCTCGGCAAGACGCACGAGAAGTTCCGGAAAATCAAATCCGTCCGACGATTTATAACTATTCACATTCTGTCCGAGCAGCGAAATCTCGCGGAAGCCCTGTGCTACAAGCCGGGCGGTCTCGTCAATCACTGTTTGAGCCGTGCGGGAGCGCTCTCTGCCGCGAGTATATGGCACAACGCAATACGAACAGAAATTGTTGCAGCCTCGCATAATCGAAATAAACGCAGAAATTCCGTCGGTACGTAGCGGCTCGATGTCTTCGTAAGTCTCGACTGTCGAGAGTTCTACCGCGATGCCGCTTTTGTTTTCGCGAGCGGCTTCTTCGATTAGTTCCGGCAATTTGCGATATTCATCCGGGCCGACAACAAGGCGCACCATATCGCGCTCGCCGACCAGCCTTTCGCGCAGACGTTCCGCCATGCAGCCGAGAATGCCTACGAACATATTTTTGCGATTGCGCCGATATTGCCGCAAGTGAATTATTCTTTCGTGAATTTTCCGCTCCGCGTTATCGCGCACAGAGCATGTATTCAGAAAAACCAAATCGGCTTCGTCCGGTGATTCCACCAAATTATGCTCCTTGCGAAGCAGCGACTTTACAATTTCCGTATCGGCTGAATTCATCTGGCAGCCGTAAGTTTCAATATAAATATTCATCGCTTATAATTGCTTGAGGATGCGAACATCGTTTTCATAAAGCAAACGAATATCGTCGAGTCCCGTGCGCAGCAACGTAACACGATCAATACCGAAACCGAATGCATAGCCGGAATAAATATCCGGATCGATACCACCGGAACGCAGTACGTTCGGGTGAACCATGCCGCAACCGGCGATTTCGAGCCAGCCGGTATGCTTGCAAATTCTGCAACCTTTGCCACCGCAGATGTAGCAAGAGATGTCGAGTTCGGCACTCGGCTCCGTGAACGGGAAGAATGACGGACGGAAGCGGAACGCGGAATTTTCGCCATACATTCTCTTTGCGAAAGTGATCAGAGTAGATTTTAGTTCGGCAAGAGTAACGTTTTTATCTACATACAAGCCCTCAATCTGATAAAATTCGGCGAGAGCACGAGCGCTGATTGCTTCGTTACGATAAACCCTGCCCGGCATGATTGCACGAATCGGCAATTCCGAATTCTGCATTACGCGGATTTGTACCGGCGAAGTATGCGTACGAAGGACAAGTTCGTCCGGACTTTTCATAAAGAAAGTATCCTGCATATCGCGCGCCGGGTGATCCGGCGGGAAATTCAGCGAGTCGAAATTGTGGAAGCCGTCCTCGATGTCCGGGCCTTCGGCAACCGAAAATCCCATATCGGCAAAAATCTCGACCATCTTGTTCAAAGTCTGCATTACCGGATGCACGGCACCCTTAAAACTGCGACGTCCCGGGAGCGTCAGGTCAATATTTGAGCTGCTCTCGGCCTTGTTCTGCAAATTCTCGCGTAGTTCGTTGAATTGTTTTTCTACTTTGCTTTTCAATATGTTAAGTTCTTTGCCTACAACCGGTTTAAGTTCTTTTTCAACGTCTTTCAATCGGTCGACCAACTGCTGCATTTTTCCTTTTTTTACGAGAAATTCGAGCCTGAACTCTTCCAATTTCTGCAAATCATTGACTTCGCCTATTCTCTTGGCGATCGTCTCGTTAAGTTGCTTTATATCATCTAAAATCATTTTTTTTCCGAAAATATCTATTAATATATATTCTGCAAAATTACGGAAATAATTGCGAATAAACAAAAGTTTCTTCTATTAGAAAAAGGCGGATAAAATCCGCCCTTGTTTTTATTTTCGCCCTGCATACAGCCCGGTTGCTTATTTCTTTGCGAAGAGTTTTTTCAGACTTCTGCCGAAATTCAGATTTTCGTTATTGACTTTCAGAGTGAGGAATATTCCGAGAACGCCGACTATAATGTTCCCCATCCACATCGCCAGAAACGGCGAAAGCAGCCCGCGGTCGGCGAGTTTTTCGCCACCGATGAGGCACGCCCAGTAGAGTATGTAAAATCCGAGGCTGATCAACGCGCTCACGCCGAAGTTTCCGCCGCGAGTCCGCACGCCAAGCGGGCAACCGACAAACACGAAAACCAAACACGCGAACGGGAGAGCATATTTTTTGTGGATTTCGACCTTCAGGCTCTTCTCTTCGAGGATTTGGTGCTTGATCATCTGATAATCCGAGTAAAGGACGGATTTCAGGATTGCAAGGCGATTTTCCGCCGCAATAAGCGCACCGCTCTGCGGGTCAGTCGCCCGGTTTATTACGATAGGATTTCCCGCGGAAACAGTCCGGGTAGCTAAATTTCCGGCATAAATAGTATTGATTTTTTCCGGGAAAGCCTCGCATGTGATATATTTCAGATGCTTTTCAATTGCTGCGTCCGAACGTCTTTCGCTTATTTTCCGCAATTCGCGGGATTTCTCCACCTCTGCATTCATCGTAGCAATATTCATTTCGCGCTGCGAGCGGCTCTGATCGTCTGAGCGTTCGAGTTTGAATCCGGCATCACGCATTTGCAGAGTATAACGGTCGAATTCGATTTTTTTCACTCCGCGAAGGTTCTGGTCGAGCAGCTGCACGATTTCGCCGCTCTTCATATCCATCACCATGGTTGCAGTATTTTCGTTAAATTTTATCGTTCCGGTATCGGCATTTACAATATTTCTGCGGCGCGGCTTGCTGTTATCATAGATTGTTACGCCATACATTTCGCCGGAAATCGAATCTATATTCCGTGCGAGCACCGTAAATTGATCTATCGCAGTCGAGAATTGCCCTTTATCCAGCCCGAAAGTCGGCTTTTTCCGCGTAATATCGTTCAAAAGCACTTTCTGCTCGTGATTTGATTCCGGCAAAACTACGTCGTTAAACCAGAACATAAACAGCGAAAGTATCGTTCCGATTAAAATAAACGGGCGCATCATTCGCAGAAGGCTGCTTCCGCCGGACTTTATGATAATAATTTCATAGTTTGCACTCATCGAGCCGAACGCAAAAATTGTCGCAAACAGCACGCCCATCGGCACACCGAACATAATGAACGCCGGTGCGACATTTGCGATAAGCCAAAGAATCAGCGACGGGTCTATGCCCTTGCCGAGAAACTTGCCGAGGTGCTTCAGCACAAACTGAAACAGAAAAAGAAAAACAACAGTCGATGCACCGAGGATGAACGGTCCGATGTGCGCACGAAGCAAATATCTGTTAATCAGTCCCATTTTAGTCCTTCAAATCGATTATACAGTCGTCGATATTCCAGCGTTGAATTACTTTTACTTTACGCTCGGTCATGAAAAATTTCTCTGCAAAACGAAACGGCGTCGCGTCGCCACAATCAAATTTGCCATCGCCGTCCGCATCAAAAAATACGTTCAGGACATATTCGCCGTCGTGCAAAGCCGGAAATTTCCAGCCGAGAGAATCGTCGCAAACTGCGGCGTAATTTTTCTGCCCGTCGTACGCCAGAACAATGTATTTTCCGACGGCAGGAACCGCTTGGTTAGTCTTGATTTTCCCCGCGAGGCTGCCGAACAGCCGGCGATCTTCCGTCGTGAAATTTATCGAAATCGTCGTATCCGGCACGATGCTATCCGCAAAAGCAGGACGAATTTCTCGCAGCGTTATCGAAAAATCATATTCCGAATAGCCGGATAATTCTTTTTCGGGAATTATTTCCAAACGCTTCGAATTAATAAATTCCGTCTTTACCGCTAGAGAGTTAACTTTGCCGGTTTGCGTCAGTTTGATGTCCGCAAGTTTGCATTCGCTCAAAAGCGGACGCGAAAAATTAATAATCAACTTCGCATCGGGAGCGATATTTTTTGCACTATCGGCGGTGTTGCACTTAATTTCCATCGGAAGCGGAGTTTCCTCGGCATCCGTTCCGGCGAAAAGTTCCGAAATTGTGTCGCGTTTAATTGCATTGCCGACTGAATCGGCAAGAGCACCGGCGGAAATCGCAATCCTGCACCGATAGGATTTTTCGGCGGACAATTTTTGCCCAAGCAGCACGAAAATCACACTTGAATCGCTGCCGGAGCGATACGCAGACACCACCGGAATTTTCTCGCTTTCGGCAGAATCCGAGACGCTGAACTGCTCCGCGCGAATAGACCTCTCAGCAATCGGCTCTTTGAAAGCAAGGCGGACGGTGCGTGCGCCCGTGGCGACAGCATTCTGAAGTTCAGGCGGAACCTTGTCGTGCATTTTCGCATTATAGAACGCAATATAATTGCTTTTATTTGAATCACTTACAACAATATCGCGACACGCGGCGGCTACTTCCTCGTAGCCTTCGTTATAGCAGCGATCGTCGTTGCGGTCATTCAGCAGGAAAATGCGATATTTGCCGTTTCGAAGTGCCTGAATATTAAATGTTCCGCTCGTGCCGAGTTTGGCTCGTCCGGCGGGCTTCGTAACTGCAATATTTAGTGTATCGGGATTAATTTCGTCAATTTTATAATAAAGCATTGAGTAATCTTTGGCATTTGTGAAGATTTTGCCGGAGATTTTCCCGCTGTCGATTACGTTCCCCGTAGAGAAGACGAGCGAAAATTCGTTCGACGGGTTATTGCCGGAGATGTCGCGATAACCCGGCTCAAGACTGATACAATAGGTCGTATTTTCCGCAAGCGAGTCCGCAGGACGGATTTTCAAAGTTTTGCCGCTCCACGAGAATTTCAGTTTCGCTTCCGGATTAATCTTTACGTTTTCTGTAACGGAGGCTTTTTCGACCCACTCGCTAAAAGAAATTTCGACGGGAAATTTCGAGAAATTCGTCACGTTGCCCTTCGGAACCGACTCGAGAACGCTCGGCGGCGTTTTATCGTCCGGACCGCCGGACGGCGCCTTTATATTCGCACATGCCGCAAGCATTGCAACTGCCGCAAGCAAGGCGATGCCGAATTTTCGATATATTTTTATAATCATAAACGTTTCCGTTATTCTTTGCAAATTTCGATATGCAAATATAGGTATTTTGCTGTTTATTTATGGCGTACTAAATGCCGTTTTCGTTGGTTATTTTTCTTGCCCGACAAAAATTAAAACTGTGCAAAAAGAATTGTCCCTTTGCACAGTCTATTTAATATTGCTACATAGCTAATTCGGCAAAACTATCTTAAACTTGGTGCCCTTGCCAAACTCGCTTTCTACACTGATTGTACCGCCATGGCGTTCGATAAATTCCTTACAGAGAATCAGCCCCAAGCCCGTACCTTGTTCGTTGTGAGTACCCAAATCGGACACCTTTACGCCGAGTTGGAAGAGTTTCTGCCATTTTTCCGGTTTCATGCCGGTACCGAAATCCTCTACTTCGAATTCAACCGCCGGAAATCCGTTTAGTTCTCTGTCACCATTTTCCCTGACGACTATTCTTCCGCCTGGATATGAGAATTTCATCGCATTCGAAATTAGATTTCTGAATACTGTTTTCATTATGTCCGGATCTACGAGGAGTAATCTCGAGTCCGGAATAATATTAATCAGTTCGATATTTTTTTGTTTCAGGTTGATGTCAATTTGACCTTTAACCTGCTCCACTATATCGTGAATATTGTTCATCGTTTTATTTATCACAGACTGCCCGATTTTCGATTTGCCCCATTGCATTAAATCTTCGAACAATTTCATCAAATCGTCAGAGGTTTTTATGCATGTATCTACTACTTCTTTTGCATCTTCGTTAGAG
>JAQUZU010000172.1 GCA_028691175.1 Candidatus Kapaibacterium sp.
CGGCGCCAACTGTTCCGGGGATTTTCGCAAGATTTTCGCCGCCATAAAGCGAATTTTTCAGCAAAAATTGCAGAAAATCGTGCCACACAACTCCGCTGCCGGCTTCAACTATTTCATTTTCGACAGCAATATCTTTTATCGCAGACTTTATGATTAATCCGTCGAAGTCCTTGGTAAATAAAATATTTGCGCCGCCGCCGATAATAAAGTACTTTTCCTTAAGCATTCCGGACGAAATCAGTTCGCGCAAATCTTCCGTGCTTTCAACTTCGCAGAAAGCCTTTGTCCGCACATCTACGCCGAATGTGTTAAATTTGCGAAGCGATATGTCGTGCTGAACCATCATTTTCCGAGCCGTTTTTCGAATTTGTTGCGGAATGTATCGTAAGCGGTGTCCATCGCTTGCGAAATTACTTTCATGTCGCAAATCGCAGTAACAAATCCCGTATCGCCGTCCCAGCGCGGAATTACGTGTTGGTGAAGATGCCCCGGCATACCTGCGCCGGCACTGCGTCCGAGATTCATTCCTACATTGAACGCGTGCGGCGAACTAATCGAGCGAATCACGTCGATTGCGACACGTGTCAGGTCGGTGATTTCGTATGCTTCCTCGCGCGTAAGAGCGGTAAAATCGCCTATATGCCGCTTCGGTGCAATCAAGAGGTGCCCGCCGTTATACGGATATCGATTCATCATTATGATGCAATCCTGACCGCGCGCAACCACCAGGCGAGATTTGTCATTTTCGGGTTTATCCTTTATTGCCGCACAAAAGAAGCACGGATCTTCGTCTTTCGACGGATTATTGAACGTGTCTATGTATTGCGAACGCCATGGCGACCATAAAATATCCATTATTTAGAGTCCTTCTTGAAAAAGTGATGATAATCTTTTAATGATTTAAAGTTTCCACCCCATTTCCAGCCGAGTGAAATAAATTTCTTGTATATTGCCGAAGTGTGAGAAAAAGTGCCGGGATTCGCGACTTTGTATTTCGCGCCTTTCGGCGAAATTACGCCTTTTTCGATGCACGGATTGAACTTCGGATTTATGTCGATTGCCCGACCTTTGGCGTGAAGCGAAAGACTTTTGCTGCCGGAAACTGTCCGATAGCAGAACGCCGACGTATTATTGTCTGCCATCGAAGCGGCGTCCGACCATTTGTATTTTACAATCGGAATGCATTTCGCCACCGGAAATTTCTCTTTCAAAATAACCTCGAATATTTTTTCGACATCGGACTTAAGGTCTTTTGCTATAACGAGTTGCCCGCGGTGCAGTTTGCTGTCCGTCGAGTAGTACGTTACATTTAACAGACATAACTCGTCGAGGATTTTCTGCGGTGCCTTCGAGCCTTCAACCGCTTTTTCGAACGTATAATCCGCATCCGTAATCGGATCTTGCGAAACTATTGCGGACGTTCCCGCTAATAGAATCATAATAACCAATAATTTATTTCTCATCATGTTCGGCTAATATTTTTTCGCAATATTCGCGATATGGCGATTTGGGTAATTCGTTAATTGTAGTAAGATATTGCTCGCGAGTCAGATATCCTGCATTAAGCGCGATTTCCTCCGGACAAGCAATTTTCAATCCCTGGCGTTTCTCGATTGCCTGAATAAACATCGACGCATCAAGCAAACTGTCCGCCGTTCCGGTATCGAGCCACGCAACTCCGCGCCCGATAATTTCAACTTTCAGTTGCCCCATTTCGAGATAAACCTTTTGAATATCCGTAATTTCGAGTTCGCCGCGAGCCGACGGAGTCAGTTTTTTTGCGATTTCCACAACCCGATTATCAAAGACATAAACACCCGGAATTGCATAATTCGATTTCGGTACTTTTGGTTTCTCTTCAATGCTGAGGACATCGCCGTTTTTGGAAAATTCAACTACGCCATAAGCCGTCGGATCCTTAACCGCATAGCCGAAAATAGTAGCACACGAGTCGGTATTTTCGAGTGCATTGCGCAGGAAATTCAGTTTTCCATAGAACAGATTATCGCCGAGAATCAGGCAAACAGGATCAGATCCGATAAATTTTTCGCCAATTATGAACGCCTCGGCAATTCCGCGCGGAGCCTGCTGCACTTCATACGAAATACTTATTCCCCACTGCGAGCCGTCGCGGAGCAACTTCCGGAAATTATCGACGTCCTGCGGAGTCGTAATCAGCAAAATATCGCGTATTCCGCTAAGCATCAGCGACGCAATCGGATAGTAAATCATCGGTTTATCGTAAATTACCTGCAGTTGCTTGCTGGCAATCACGGTAAGCGGATATAGGCGCGTCCCGCTCCCGCCTGCGAGGATAATTCCCTTAATTTTGTGTTGCATGATGTCACTCAAGTCTGTAAAATTGGAATACAAATATAATAAATCACACATATATTTGCAAGGAAAGAGAAGAAATGTTCGGCGAAGAATAAAAATTTATCGCTTTTTCAGATAACTGATAATCACCATTGCATTTATCACTACAACTGCAATCAAAAGAGATATACGTGGCAGTACAAAATCCACCAAGCACGCAATATTGAAGTCGTCAGTCCATAAAAGACAAATTAGAACCGCCGAAGCTGCAGAAGCGAAAATATTGTTCATATCAAGATTTTTGACGCGAAAACGCGACACGCCCCAGCAAACAAGCCAGAGAATAATCGGCAACGGATTTATGCAGGCGAAAATTCCGACCGAGACCGCCAAACCGCGTCCGCCGGAAAATCGAAGAAATACATTGTAGTTATGCCCCAGCACGCCGGCAATAAGCGTCAAAGCCGGAAAAATCTTCGGAGCAACTCCGAGAAGCGAACTTGCCAGCCACGCGATCGCTACTCCCTTTAAAATATCGAGCAGCAGCGTGCAGACTGCCGCCGGTTTGCTGTGCGTAACGTCTAGAACATTCGCGGTGCCGAGTTTGCCGGTGCCGAGCCGGCGAATATCTTTGCCGTGCGTCGCGATTTTCGTAACGAGATATGCCGACGGAAAACAGCCGACAAGATATGCCGAAAGTATAATAAGTATTGTCATTTATTTAAAGGCGGAAAAGTGTGCGTAATATTGGAAAACGCCACCAAATAATATCCGCACAACCGCTAAATCGTCCATGGAAATAAATATTCTGCTGTGCAGTTATCATCATTTCAAACACTATTCGACATTATTCTGCGTCTTTTACATATTGGTAAAATCACCTAAAAAACATGAGGCGAATCAGATGGAAGCAAAAGAGTTTAATTCCGGAGCATTTGAAGCAAATAAATATCTTACGCGTGCTGTAAGTGACAAATTGCCGGAGGAACACGAGAAATTTCTCGAAATCTCGAAGTCGTATTGGGGAATTAACAACGCGGCAAAAGAGTTTCTGAAAGAATTCAATCATCCGTATTCAAACTGGAAATTCCTCAGCCAGCACATCAAAAAAATTGCTCTCGACAATATCTGGCTGT
>JAQUZU010000173.1 GCA_028691175.1 Candidatus Kapaibacterium sp.
AAATTGAAAAAATTTCCGTATCGCAGATTAGTAGACAGCAACATAAACAAATTCAACATCAATAAGTCAGTCAGTGCGAAAAGCACATCTTCTCGCGAACGATTTACAAATGCGATTGCTGCGCGCAGTTTAATTCCTAACTTTAGAAACAGCAGAAATGCACGCGAATTTGCGAAATGCTTGCTTGCAAAAATCTCCATTGCCTCGTAGAAATGCTTCATGTCGTTAATCGAACTACGCTTAGTACTTTCGCCTTTGTAGTGGATTATCGAAGTTGTATGCACATACGCAACCTTATAGCCGAGTTGATTTGTTCGGTAGCACAAGTCGAGATCCTCGCCATACATAAAAAAGTCCGGATCAAATCCCTGTAATTTTTCAATCACTTCCTTACGTGCAAACATAAACGCACCAATCACTGCATCAATGTAATACGTTTCGTTCTCGTTTCGAAAGGTTTGGTTATATCTTGCAAAAACCGGAGACTTCGGGAATATCTTTTGTAAACCGAATAATTTGCAAAATGCAACCCAAGGAGTAGGGAAACCACGACGACACGGCAACTGGAATGTTCCATCGGCGTTAAGCACTTTACATCCGGCAAGCCCGACTTCGGAATGCGCTTCCATATAGTCGTACATAATCGAAAGCGTATCTTCCTGAAGTATTGTGTCCGGATTGAGAATTAAAATGTATTTGCCGCAAGAAAGTTCAAATCCGATGTTATTTGCTCTGCCAAAGCCAAGATTTACGTCCAATTTTTTAAAGACTACTTCCGGAAATAATGCCGGCAAAGTAGCCATAGAGTCATCTTGCGAGTTATTATCTACAACGATAGTTTCAACAGTCAAGCCGGTACTTGCCCCACGAATAGACAGAAGACATTGATAAAGAAAATCTTTAACATTGTAATTGACTATAACTATTGAAATATCGGGTATGCTCATTTATTTTCCGATAAAAAAGATTGGGAGGGCAGACCGTGGCTGCTCTCCCCGAATAACTTAACCAAAGATATTGATAATGCCTTCGCCACCATCTACTTGGATGGTTTGTCCGGTAATCCAATATGAATCTTCGCTTATAAGCATCCCTATAGCTTTACCTATATCAACAGTATGAGTGTTGCGGTTAGATGGATTTAAGCGTTTTGCTTCCAAAAGCATTGGCTCAAAGCCGGGAATTTTTTTCGCTGCCGGAGTCTCGGTAACGCCTGCCATAAGAGCATTTGCAGTTATGCCGTAAGGAGCAAGTTCTACTGCAATTTGGCGAATATATGATTCGAGAGCTGCTTTTGCTGCAGAAACTGCACCATAAGACTTCATAATTCTCTGCGAACCAATCGAAGTCATTGCATAAATACGTCCGTTCTCTTTTAGCAAACCTGCATTAAAGAGATCTTGAGTCCAGTATACAAGACTGTTTGCCATTACGTCAATCGTCATTTCGATTTGCTTGCGAGTCAGCGTTTTTTCAGGATTTTCTTTATTGAAGAATGTGGTCATCGAACCAAATGCCAGCGAATGAAGTACAACTCGCAATTCTGCGTTTTCCTGTGCTTCAATTTCGGCTTTAATTGTTTCTACAACTTTTTTGCGTTTTTCATCATCTGCGGCGTTAGTGTTAAAGAACTTAACTTCTACACCTGTTTCAAGCAAGGAGTCGCGAATTTCTTCAGCTTTCTGTTTTCCGCTGCCGGTGTCCATGTGAACACCATAAATGTTTATGCCCTTAGACGCTAATTCTTTCGAAACAGCTTCGCCGAAGCCACTCGATGCACCAAGTATTAATGCGTATAATTTTTTTTCTGCCATAATTATCTACCTATAATTATTTTGAATAATAGTCAACTTCAAAACAACAAAAATACGAATTATTTTTGAGAAATAAAAATATTAGCAATTTTCAGTCGCAAATTATCAACAAATATTCGTTTGATTTTATCAAATAATTTCCTTAATTTTACGTGTTATTTTAGCACTTAGGTTATTCGTCAATATGAAAATTGTAACGTGGAACATCAACGGATATCGCTCTATTACCGGGCAAAATACCAGCAAACGTTTCGACAAAATCACAAAGGAAAATAAACTTTTTGCATATATAGATGCAACACAGCCGGACTTGATTGCAATGCAGGAAACCAAAGCGGAGCCGGAGCAGATTTTATCCGAATTGCGCTGTCCGCAGGGCTATCACGCTGAATATAATTGGTCAAAGGCGCGCAAAGGTTACTCCGGTGTTGCTACTTTTTCGAAACTTCAACCGAAGCAAACTATAACAGAAATTGGCATCGAGAAATTCGATGTCGAGGGAAGAATATTAGCGAGCGTATTTGATAATTTTGTGCATTTCAATGTTTACTTTCCGAACGGCACTTCAGGAGACGAGCGAGTAGCATACAAACTGGAATTTTACGACGCACTTTTTGCATTTATAAAACGAGAGTTCGGTGATTTGCCGGCAATTGTTTCCGGCGACTATAACACAGCTCACTGTGCAATTGACCTTGCCCGCCCCAAAGAAAATGAAGGCAACTCCGGTTTCCTGCCTATTGAACGCGAAAAATTTGACGAAATTCTTACTTTGGGATACATCGATTCATTCCGGAAACTTCATTCGGAAGCAAACCAATATACTTGGTGGAGCAATCGCGGACGAGCTCGCGAAAACAACGTCGGGTGGCGTATCGATTACCATTTGGTTGATCAGCGTCTTCAGCAAGAAATTCACGCTTGCACTATAGAAGCAGGCGTGCTCGGTTCTGACCATTGTCCACTTAGTCTGAATATATTTTAACAAATTAAGTTCGAAATGATAAATTTAAATAAGATTATTGTAATACTGTTACTTTTAATTTCGCTACCGGCATTTGCACAAGATGATACTACTCGGAAACTGAAAGTAAAACGTGGATTTTCGGTAGATAATCCGGAATTCACCCTCAGAAGCTTTTTTGAAAACTTGGAAAAAGACAACTATAATCCAAGTATTGCGGCTCGGACTATGAACTTTTCTTCCTTAAAAAAAGGCACATATAGTCGCGAAGATTTGGCAGTCAAATTAAATAAAATTATTGCCGCAAAAGGAATCATTATAAACTTCCGGCTTGTGCCGAACAATTCGAACTACATTGATTCCGCGTCTTTGCAGCAAATATACGCTTTTGTGCCGGAACTTCCGCAAATATATCTCGAAAAGACTGACAACAAATGGCTGTTTTCAACTGAAACAATCGAAAATATCAATAAATTATATGACAAAACGATTCCATTCGACATCTATAAAATTGTCGACAAACTTCCGGTATTTTTAAGAAATTCTATTCTCGGTTTTGAGATTTGGCAATTTCTCGGGTTGGTTGTTTGGATGATATTTGCGTATTTTCTGGCAGTTTTGCTTAAATATTTGTCGCGCTCATTTCTAAAAAGGCTGCTGAAGCGC
>JAQUZU010000174.1 GCA_028691175.1 Candidatus Kapaibacterium sp.
ATATTGAAATATCTGGGTATGGAAAATGCCGTTTTCGATGTTCGAATTTCTTGCGACGTTACTGAAAATTTAAATAGTCCGAGTGCAATTATCGGCGGAAAATGTATTTCGGCACATCATTCCGGAGTTGATAAGGTAGAGTTCTTTATTTCGGCTAACAAAGGGGAGATTCCCAAACCACTTAAAGATACTGCTTCCGGCGGCGAGATTTCCCGCGTAATGCTTTCGATCAAATCCATTGTGGCTGAACATCGTGCCATGCCGATGCTGGTTTTCGATGAAATTGACTCCGGAATTAGCGGAAAAGTAGCCCGAAAAACCGGATTAGTAATGAAAGATTTGGCGGCTCATCACCAGATTTTAGCAATTACGCACTTGCCGCAAATTGCCGCACTTGGAGACAATAATTTGTTTGTATCGAAGCGGGACGACGACGAACGAACAACAACGACAGTTGCAAAATTAGACACTGAAGCGAAAATTAAATCTATTGCGCAGATGATCAGCGGAGAGGATATTTCCGATGCCGCGCTAGAAAGTGCTCGTACCCTTATCGACAGCGATACGCATTAATATCTTTCGCTCCAGATTGAGTGCAGTTTATCTTTTATGGCTTTTTCGCGCCCCATTTCGCCCGGATTATAGTAGACTTTGGTCGGCGAATCAATAGGGAAGTAGTTCTCTTTTACAAAATGTTGCGGAAAATTATGCGGATACTTATAGCCCTTTCCATAGCCCTCCTGTTTCATTAATTTAGTTGGAGCATTCCGCAAATGCAGTGGCACAGACTGCGGCGCACCACCGCGAATATCACCCAAAGCCGTATCAATTGCCATGTATGATGCATTCGATTTTGGAGCAGAAGCCAGATAGGTAACGCCCTGAGCCAGGTTGATTCGTGCCTCCGGCATGCCGATTACATTAACAGCGTTAAATACATTAACAGCAATCACCAGTGCAAGCGGATCGGCATTTCCGATGTCCTCGCTCGCAAAAATTATCATTCTTCGTGCTATGAATTTGGGATCTTCACCGGCATCAATCATCTTCGCAAGCCAGAAAATCGCTGCATCGGGATCCGAGCCACGCATGGACTTTATAAAAGCAGAAATTGTATCGTAGTGCGACTCGCCTGCTTTGTCGTACTTAGCCGTCTTTTGTTGAAGTGCATTTTCGAGCATCTCGCGCGTTATGCTAAATCCTTCCTCTGTAACCGGATACATTGAAGTGCATAAGTCAATCGCATTCAGTGCAGCACGTGCGTCGCCTCCGCAAAGCGTAAAAATAAACTCGCGGTCTTCCTCGCTAATTTGAATGTTATACTTCGAAAGTACAACGTCATCTTGAATGACACGATCTATCAGGCAATTGATTTCGTCCTTTGTAAGTAGTTGTAATTTATAGACTTGCGTGCGACTAAGCAACGCAGCATTTACCTCGAAAGACGGGTTCTCGGTTGTCGCACCTATAAGTGTAATAAGTCCAACTTCAACTGCATGCAAAAGGGCGTCCTGTTGGCTTTTATTGAAGCGATGAATCTCGTCGATAAACAGCAAAGTATTAACGCCTGTTAATTTTAGTTTTTCGGCATTTGTCATTACGATTCGCACATCGCGAACTCCGTTTTCGACCGCTGACAAACGTGTAAAAGAATACGCTCCGGTTTCCGCAATAATCTGTGCTAAAGTCGTCTTGCCGACGCCCGGCGGTCCCCAGAAAATAATCGATGGAAAACGCTTCTGTTCAAAAAATCGCTGTAACGGCCTACCCTTCGCAAGAAGGTGCTTTTGCCCGATCACGTCCTCAATTTTAAGAGGGCGCATCCGCGCCGCCAACGGCTCCATAGCGAGATTTTTATCAAATATTGTTTCGCTCATTGTGCTGCTTCCGAAAAGAAGAGCACCGGATTGCCCGGTGCCCTTGCATATTTATTTTGCAATAATCAGTGATTTGACAATTACACTTGAACTTTGCGTAAGTCGCAAGTAATACTGCCCGTTACCGAAATTGCTGAGGTCATAAGTCAGTTCATAATTGCCGGCATCCATTGTCTGATTAATCGGCATATCGACCAATTCACCCATCATATTAAAGAGTTCGATTTTTACCGGAGCATTCAGTGCGATGCTGTAATCAATTTTGACAACATTATATGCAGGATTCGGTGCAATATTTTGAATATTTGTTTGAGAACCCGAGAACTGCAGTTTAGTATAATTTAAATTACAAACTCCGGTAACCGTGAAAACGCTAATCAGCGTGTCCTGACCCTCGCACTCGTTAAAATAGGGGCGAAGCGAAATACTCGTGTTGGTAGAATCAGCAAGATAAACTTTTGCTTTTACTTTCACAAGTTCGCCGTTAAATGGCGTGTTGGTCAGCCCGGTGTGAGCAATTTCAAATTCATTGGTATCAAGTTTAGAGAGTGTCCAAGCGTTATCCGAAGTCTCAATCGGAAGGACAACTTTTGGATTACACATCAAGCGGAACTTCAAATTTTCAATCTGAGAATTAGCGAATGAAGGTATTTCCGCATAGACCGGAATTTCAATTGTGCTGCCAGGCTTATCGCTGTATTCATCTATCGGAGAATAGATTGCATAATCTGCCGCCGTACCTGAAAGAGGGAAATTCAGTTCATCGCCGTCTGCAGTAAGCAAAACCAGAACTGCACTATAAGTTTTTACGCTACGCGGCGCAAAAGTAACTTCCACATCCAAAGTACCGCCCGGGGCCACATTGACATTATTAGCGAGATTTACGGAGAAAGCGTTATCGCTGTTGTTGTCGATTCTATAGCCTGTAATCATTAGGTCTGTTGCCGATGATAAGTTCTTTATTTCCACAGACTTGGTTGCATTATCACATTGCATCAGGTTACCAAATTGCAAGCCGTCGCCAACTTCTACACCCAAGACTTCGCAGCTAACCGAATAAGCCGTATTTTCTGTCGGGTTATTGTCCGGTCCGGGAGCGGCATCTGTAGTAATTACTAATTCGTCATTGCTCATGCCGGCTTTAGTTGGGGAGAAAAGAACATCGAACTTTCGGGTTTCGCCGATTGCCATATCAATATTTTGAACATTGTTAACAAAAGAATAATCCGAATTACCTGAGTTAAATCTGATATTATGGACTTTCAAGCCTACTTTCGTGTCTGTTGAAGTCAGAGTAAGTGTGCCGGTTGATGTCTCGCCGACTTTAACTGCCGGAGGACATTCCCATTCATATGTATATTTTGGTAACCAGCCTTCACCGGAAATTTCTGCAGTAAAGTCTTTGTCTTTGCCTTCGATTCGAACATTTACAAGCGTGGTAGTTTTGTCTTCGCGTTGCGGACTGAACAAAACCGGAATAGAGAGATCGGAATAACCGGCAATTGTGTATGGCAAATCCGGAAGTTGAACAAATTCAAAACGAGCATTCTGTGCCTC
>JAQUZU010000175.1 GCA_028691175.1 Candidatus Kapaibacterium sp.
GGACATATTTCGCGTTCAGAGTGCGGAGCAGAAATTGCAGAAATTTTGCCTGATCCGGCGCGATTGAAATATCCGGAATTTTGAACATCATTGCCTGCCGGCGCAGCGAAGCGAGAAACTCGTCGTCCGCCGAAAAGTTTCGGTAGATATAATCGTCGAGTTCGGGAGTGATTTCCGTTCTATGATAAGACACGACTGTAAGTCCTTTATTTATAACAATTTAATTTCGAAGATCTTCCCCCAGAATTTTCCTGTAAGGAAGAGGTGTCCGTTCTCGGGATTAAACGCGATGCCGTTCAGCACTTCTGCATATTTGTTCGACGGATCGAGCAATTCGCGCAATTTTGAGCAATTAATGCGCTTAGTAACGCGTCCGCTTGCCGGGTCAATCTCAATAATATCGTCGCTTGTCCAGATATTTGCCCAGATTTTTCCATTGATATACTCGAGTTCATTCAGATTATAGACCGGCATATCGTTCTCGTTTTTCACTTGAATCGTCGTAACTTGCGAGAAATTATCGGGTTTTAAAAATGACAACTTGTCCGAACCGTTGGACATAATTAAATTTGTCCCGTCGAATGCAAGTCCCCAGCCCTCTCCACGATAGAAGAAAGTTTTCTGTCGCTCGAAATTCGACTTGTCATAGACTATGCATTGCCCGTTTTTCCATGTTAACTGATAGACGTAACTCTTTGAAATTGCAATACCTTCGCAGAACATGTTTTCTATATGGATGTTCTTTTCTTCGAGTCCGGTGGAATAGTTGATTTTGCGCAGTGTCGACATTTCCTCCAGCCCCGTGCTAATGTAGATTTTCCCGTCTTCGTAGATCAAGCCTTGGACGAACGCCGCGGGGTCAATATCAATTGTTTTGACAAGTTCGAAGCCGTTAAATTCGGGCTTTTTGACTTCGCTTTTAACTTCAATTTCCGGCTTTTGCTCGTTTGAATTGCACGCGTATAAGGTCGGCATAATGGTGAATATTAGGCATAAAACCAGCATTTTCATTGCTTAGTGTCCTGCGTAAGTTGTTGATAATTAAGTAGGATATGCTCTGCGTCTTCGCCGGAGGGTTCAGTACTCAGATATCTAAATCTTTTCGCGTCCGCGACGCTTTCCGTAGAAATACAGCTTGCAAGTGAAATTCCTCTTCCGAGAAAAATCGGTGCCTGATAAAGCCGAAATTCATCGAACAAATTTTCGCGAATCATTGCAGAATAGATGCCCGCACCTCCTTCAACTAAAATCGAAGCGATTGCATACTTCCCGCCGAGAGTTTCGAGAGCACAGGGCAGAGCAACTCTACCGGTAGAATCAGTTTCTGAAGTAATTAACGTAACTCCTTTGTTTGTAAGAAGTTCTGCGTTCTCCGGGTGATCCGGATTTAACTTGCAGACAACGAAAGTTTGAGCGGCATACTCGTCGTTGAAAAGTTGGAGATTGGTTGGAAGTTCGAGGTTTGTGTCAAGCACAATGCGTTTCGGCGAACGCCCCGGCACACTTCGTACAGTCAGTTGTGGATTGTCGTGTAAAGCAGTGTTTTTTCCGATTAGAACTGCATCGACCTCCGCTCGCAGTTGATGAACCCGTTTGCGGCTTTCTTCGCCGGAAATCCACTTGGAATTGCCGTTCTCGCAGGCTATAAATCCATCGAGCGAAGTAGCTGCTTTTCCAATGATATAGGGCTTGTTAGTTAAGACATGCTTTATGAAGAATCTGTTCAGAAATTCGCATTCCCGGCGTAGCACATTCGGGACAATTTCTAATCCGGAGTTTCGGAGAATTTCGCAGCCTTTTCCGCTAACGAGCGGATTTGGGTCAGTCATTCCGACGATTACGGCAGAAAATTTGCTTTCAATAATCGCATCAACGCAGGGCGGCTGCTTGCCGTGGTGGCAGCATGGCTCCAAATTTACCGCGATAGTCGCGCCCTCAAGGTCGATTCCGTCGGCTCTTGCATTCGCAATTGCGTCGCGTTCCGCGTGTTGTTCGCCGAATTTGTGGTGATAGCCTGTTGCGACGACATGCCCGTTTTTTTCGATTACCGCACCGACGAGCGGGTTCGGGCTGACATACCCTGCGCCGCGCTTTGCCTGCTCAATTGCAAGGTGCATTAAGTGCTCGGAATTTAACGGATTTACGCTATTCATTTGATAATTTCCACTCAAGAATCGTAGTTGTAATGTATGGCATCGGTCTCGACGGGATTGTCAATCTCACGTCGTAACGCCCCGGCTCAACAATTTGCCCGTTGTTGTTTTTTCCGTTCCAAATAACCTTATATTCAAATGTGTTACCAATTTCATCAGGTAATAATTTCTTTATTACCTGAAAATGATTTGCTTTGTGATTCGACGCGTAAATCGGCTTGCCGTTCATCGCAAATATTTCGATGCGCAGGGTCTCCGAATTGGGAATATACTCCTTTTCGTTCAGAAAATTGCGCTTTGCCTCGACAATAAAATACACGCAGGAGTCGCTTTGAATCTCGATTTTCGGAGTGAGCGTAAGTGCCTTTGTGGGAGTTTCGTCTGCGTTTAAAGTAAGTTCCTTCAAGGTTTTTGAACCGGTGTAAATCACTTTATTTGTAATGACTTGCATATCGAAGCTTAACATATTCGAATTGATATATTTCGGCTTTTTCCAGCCCATATTTGCGGTTAAAGTGGAGGAAACCGAGTTATCGGCAGCGACCAGATTCATGATTTGGAGGCTGTCCGAAGCAGTCATCTCGCCGAGTTTTTTATCCGCAACGCAGACTTCGGAGCGAATTGCAGTAACCTTTGGCAAAAAAGATTTTTTATATTTGCCGGCTTTGGATGTCTGAGCGAAAGACATCTCTAAATTTACAGAGTCCGGTGTCGGAAACTTCACAGAGTAGTCGGGCTTAACCGGCATATCTTCCAATGACTTATAGACGACACCCGAGGAACATCCGACCAATGTCGAGAGCAATATCGCGGATAAAATTTTTCTCATAACTGCTAATTTTTTAATCAACATAATAGATATACTATGACGTGTGATTAGTAGAAAAATTGTTTTTGTATGCTATTTTCCCAAAACGAGATTGGCTAAACGCAAAATTTCAGCGGCTTGCTGGTCGACTGTCATCGCCGATGTGTCGATTTCGATAGCATCTTTTGCCTTAATTAGCGGGGAAAATTCCCGTGTTTGGTCGCGATGATCGCGCTCTGCTATTTCGCTTTTGATAGTCTCGAAATCTGCCTGCAATCCGCGTGCGAGCAGTTCTTGTGTGCGGCGCTTGGCACGAACTTCGATTGATGCGTTAAGGAAAATTTTCAGCTCGGCATTCGGGAAAACGACTGTTCCGATGTCGCGCCCGTCCATCACGATTCCGCCGTGGATGCCCATTTCCTGC
>JAQUZU010000176.1 GCA_028691175.1 Candidatus Kapaibacterium sp.
CCGATAGTTCCGCCGGCAGAACCAAATGTATAATTCGAAACTACAAGGCTGTAATCTTCCAGAGCCTCGTTTTGCATTTCCGAACCGATATATACTGTGAAATTATCTTTTCGAGGCTGAATTCCACGCCCAAGCATACTTATGAGCACTTCTTCATTGCCAAGTAGGTCAAACATAGAACGAATTTTTGAAACATCAGAAAATTCCGGAAAATTCAGCAAATTTTGCGTGCCGGCAAGATGCAGTTTATCGTTTCCGGTTTCTGTGCGGAAAAGTTCATCAATAGAATCTACAAACAATCCGATTAACGGCGGAAGTTCGCCCGAAGCAGTTTTTACCATTTCTCGGAAATTATTTCTGATAAAACTCAGCGACTTTCCACCGACCTTTTCATTTACGAAGTGCGAGACTGCAAAAATTGCATTTTCGGAAATATTATACGGAATTTCCAGCGTTACCGTACGAACGATATCCGAATCAAGGGCAACCACGACTAGTAATTTTGTCGAGCTAAGGCATATTAACTCAATTTTTCTTACAATGAGATCTTGGATTTGCGGGATACGGACAATCGCAAGATAGTGCGAAATAACGCCAAGAAGTTTGCCTGCATCTTTCAGGAAGTTATCGCCGGCAGTATGGTTGAGTTCTCCGGCGAGTTGCTCGATCGGAAGTTTCGGCGTTAGTTCATGCGGGCTTATCGTATCGACATAAAATCGATAACCTTTATCGGTAGGAACGCGTCCCGCAGAAGTATGCGGATGCGTGATATATGAAAGTTCTTCAAGATCAGACATTACGTTTCGCAGCGTTGCAGGCGAAAGTTTCAGATCTCTTTCAAGATATTTCGAGAGATTGCGCGAGCCGATCGGCGTAGCGTTCAAAATGTATAAATTAATAATGGTTCGGAGCACGGCTTGTTCGCGCTCCGAAAGATCACGTTCACTATCTATTTCTATCTCTGACATATACTAAGAGACGATTTAGACAATAAAAATTGTATTTTTATTTTTGTCCGGCCTGCAAAAGTCTTATTTCGTCGCGTAATTCCTTCGCTAATTCAAAATCAAGATCACGAGCAGCATTTTTCATCTGAACAGTCAGTTCTTCAATAAGTTGCTGACGTTGCTCCGGAGTCATGTATTTAGCGATTTTTTCGGTTGCTTTCTTGGTTTTCTTTTCAGCTTTTGCCTCGCGTCTGTACGATAATTCTGCATTTATATCCGCCACAGAAGTAGAATTCAATATCTCTTCGAGCGATTTATAGACAGTCTTCGGGTTTATTCCGTGTTCAGTATTATAATCCTGTTGAATCTTGCGCCGACGGTTTGTCTCGTTTATTAATTCCATCATCGAATGCGTGTATTTATCGGCGTAGAGAATTACTTTTCCCTCGGCGTTGCGAGCGGTTCTGCCGGCAGTTTGCAGCAGAGATCGAGACGAACGCAGGAAGCCTTCCTTATCCGCATCGAGAATCGCAACAAGCGAAACTTCCGGCAAATCAAGTCCCTCGCGTAACAAATTGACGCCGACAAGCACGTCGTACTCGCCTGTTCGCAGATCGCGAATAATTTCGACACGCTCCATCGTAACAACATCAGAATGAATGTACGCTACCTTAATTCCGAGATTTTTCAGGTAATCCGCCAAATCCTCCGCCATACGTTTTGTCAATGTGGTAACTAATACGCGCTCATGTTTATCGACACGCAAATGTATTTCGCCGACCAAGTCGTCAATCTGATTTTCAATAGGGCGAACGCAGACTTCCGGATCCAGCAAGCCCGTCGGACGAATAATCTGCTCGACAAATGCACCCTGCGACTGTTCGAGTTCCCAGTCGCCGGGTGTCGCACTCAGGAAAATCGCCTGATTGATGTGTTTTTCGATTTCTTCGAATTGGAGCGGACGATTTTCGAGGGCACTCGGCAGGCGAAATCCGTGCTCGACAAGCGTTTTTTTCCTCACACGATCGCCATTATACATTGCTCGAAGTTGCGGGATTGTAACATGGCTCTCATCGATTACGAGCAAGTAGTCCTCCGGAAAATAATCGAACAGACACTGCGGGCGGTCGCCCGGCTTTCTGCCGGTCATATGCATCGAGTAATTTTCGATACCGGAACAATAGCCGATTTCCTTCATCATTTCGAGATCGTAAAGTGTGCGTTGCTCGAGACGTTGTGCTTCGAGTAATTTATCCTGCTTTCGCAGTTCGATCAGCCTGTCGCAAAGTTCGTTTTTAATGTTGCCCATCGCTTTTTGTAACTGCGTTTCAGATGTAACGAATAACTTTGCCGGATAAATTGTCGCAAAGTCCAGCGTGCGGAGTTTCTTTCCTGTCAGCGCATCAATAATAGAAAGCGATTCAATTTCGTCATCGAACATTTCTATTCGCGTTGCTTCCTGATTTTCATAAGCAGGAATAATATCGATTACGTCTCCTCGCACGCGATATGTTCCACGCTGGAATTCAATATCGTTGCGTGTATAATATAAATCGTTTAGTTTATAGAGCAATTTTTTCCGGTCGATCCGCATTTCCGGCTTGAGAAAAAGCAAACTGTCGATATAGTCCTCTCGGTTTCCGATCGAATAAATACAACTAACGGACGCAACGACAATAATGTCTCTGCGTCCTTCGATTAAATTACATGTCGCACGGTGCCGCAAGCGGTCGATTTCGTCGTTGATGGCGAAGTCTTTCTCTATATAAGTATCGGTTCCCGGAATATATGCTTCAGGTTGATAATAATCGTAATATGAAATGAAATATTCAACGCAGTTATCAGGGAAAAATGCCTGAAACTCGCTAAAAAGTTGTGCCGCAAGGGTTTTGTTTGGCGAAAGTACCAGCACAGGCCGGTTGAGTTTTGCAATGACATTGCTGATAGTAAATGTTTTGCCGGAGCCGGTAATTCCGCGAAGTGTCTGAAATTGATTTCCTTGCGAAATTCCGTCGATAAGTTCCTTTATTGCTTCCGGTTGGTCGCCGGAAGGCTGATAACTCGAATGAAGTTTAAAATCCATATTACTAATTGTTCCCTTCTACAATTAGTTTGCCGTCCGAATCAATATTTAACGTAATTTCCGTATTGGGAAGTACCTCTCCGGAAAGAATTTTTACTGCAAGCGGATCGGCGATATACCTTTGAATTTCTCGTTTGAGCGGACGTGCGCCGAAATGCGGATCAAATCCGATTTGCGAAATATAATCTATCAAATTATCCGAAAAATGTAGGACGATTTCTTCTTCCACTGCTCTTTTTGCCAGAAGAGATAGTTGCAATTTCACAATTGCGGCAAGTTCGTTTTTCGTAAGTGGATTAAAAATTATGATTTCGTCAATACGATTTAGAAATTCCGG
>JAQUZU010000177.1 GCA_028691175.1 Candidatus Kapaibacterium sp.
GAAACGGCGACCCAATGAGTCGCCGTTTTGCATAAAAAGCACGATTTTCTATTAATAATCCATTCCGCCCATACCCGGCATTCCGCCCGGCATTGGAGGCATTGGAGCTTCTTTTGCAGGTTTTTCTACGATTGTTACTTCAGTAGTTAATAACAAACCGGAAACTGAAGCAGCATTTTCAAGAGCAACGCGGCTGACTTTAGTCGGATCAATTACGCCGGCAACGAATAAATCTTCGAATTTTTCGCTGTATGCATTATAGCCATAAGCGCCTGTGCCTTCTTTTACGCCATTTACGATAACGGAAGCTTCTAAGCCTGCGTTAGTAACGATCTGGCGGATCGGCTCTTCAATTGCTTTGCGGATAATTTGAACACCGATTTTCTGGTCTTCATTTTCTGCAGCAACGTTGTCGAGTTCTTTGATAGTGCGGATATATGCAACACCGCCGCCCGGTACGATACCTTCTTCTACTGCTGCGCGAGTAGCGTGAAGAGCATCTTCGACTCTTGCTTTTTTCTCTTTCATTTCGATTTCGGTAGAAGCACCGATTTTCAAAACTGCTACGCCGCCACTGAGTTTAGCAAGGCGTTCTTGGAGTTTTTCGCGGTCATAATCTGAAGTAGTCTTCTCGATTTGAGTTTTGATTTCTGCGATTCTTGCTTTGATGTCTTCGCTTGAGCCTGCGCCTTCGACGATAGTCGTATTGTCTTTGTCGATAGTTACAGTCTTTGCAGTACCAAGATAGCTAACAGAAGCGTTATCAAGTTTGAAACCTTTTTCTTCGCTGATAACAGTACCGCCGGTCAAAATAGCGATATCTTCGAGCATTGCTTTACGGCGATCGCCGAAGCCCGGAGCCTTAACTGCAGCAACACGAAGAGTGCCACGAAGTTTATTTACAACTAAAGTTGCAAGAGCTTCGCCCTCTAAGTCTTCAGAGATGATCAATAAAGAACGGCCGCTCTGAGAAACTTTTTCCAAAATCGGAAGAAGATCTTTGATAGCGGAGATTTTCTTGTCGTGAATCAAGATGTACGGGTTTTCGAGAATTGCGCTCATTGAAGAAGTTTCAGTTACAAAATACGGTGAAAGATAACCGCGATCGAACTGCATACCTTCAACTACTTCCATACCTGTTTCAGTACCTTTTGCTTCTTCAACAGTGATAACGCCGTCTTTGCCGACTTTGTCCATTGCTTCTGCGATTAAAGTACCGATTGTAGCATCGTTGTTAGCGGAGATTGTACCAACCTGTGCGATTTCTTTCTTGCCTTCAACTTCGCGGCTGATTTTGCGTAAGCCTGCTGTAACGGCTTCAACTGCAAGGTCGATACCGCGTTTCAAATCCATAGGATTTGCGCCGGCAGTTACGTTTTTCAAGCCTTCTCTGTAAATTGCCTGAGCCAGAACTGTAGCAGTTGTAGTACCATCGCCGGCTACGTCGCTGGTTCTCGAAGCAACTTCGCGAACCATTGCGGCGCCCATGTTTTCTACTGCGTCTTCGAGTTCGATTTCTTTTGCTACCGTTACACCGTCTTTAGTGATAGTCGGAGCACCGAATTTTTTATCTATAATAACATTACGGCCTTTTGGTCCTAATGTAGCTTTTACTGCATTTGCTAATTGATCAACGCCTCTTTTTAGTGTGGCGCGAGCGTCTACATCATATGTGATGATCTTTGCTGACATTGTCTTTATTCCTTATATATATTAATGTTATGAATTATAAATTATTTAACAATTGCGAAAACGTCCGATTCTCTCATCATGAGGTAATCTTCGCCTTCTACGGAGATTTCGGTACCGGAATATTTGCCGTAAATTACTTGGTCGCCGGTCTTTACCTGCAGCGGTACGAGTTTGCCGTCTTCAGTCATTTTGCCGGTGCCGGTAGCGACTACTACGCCCTGCATTGGTTTTTCTTTTGCTGTATCCGGGATAATGATCCCGCCTTTTGTGATTTCTTCCGGTGCGGAAGACTTTACGATAATTCTATCGTATAATGGTGTTAAGTTCATTACTTTGTCCTTTTATTATGAAAGTTTGTTTTGAAACTATAATTTATCAATTAATTAGCACTCATACTCATTGAGTGCTAACTAAAGGACGAGTCATGATTTTACGTATTGTAAAATATTTAAAATTTTTTCTAAAGTTTACAATTTTTTACGATTAAAATTTTCTGTGTGGCGTCCGATTTGGATTTACAATACAGTATCTTGCAATATTTTGCACATTTTTTCGTTTTTTTCATTTTGAAAAACTATAATTGGATCATAGAATGAAGCATTTGAATAAAATATTAATACTGTGCCTCGCGATTGTTTCGCTGGCATGTTCGTCCGGCAATCAAGCCGACGTTTACCATAACCTCGTTTTGAAATACGAAATCACCGACAAAACGGAATGTAACGGCTTTGGCGGTAAGGGTGAGTTTTATCTTGCGGTGGCGGATAAATTTTCGTCAAAAGACGAAGTCGAGATTTTCGACTTGAACGAAGCGAAAAACGAATACAGAAAATCCGGCAAAATTACTACAAATTTCCGTTTTTCCGGCAATCAAAAGCACGCGTACTACGTTTCGCTTCTCGACAAAAATCTGCTAAATACATTTATGAAAAGTGTCGGCAAAATCGTCGATCGCTACTATCGTCTTCCGCTCGAAATGTTCGACGAATATCTGAAAGATTATCAACTTTGCGGGCAGGTGGAAATCAAGTCTTCCGACTTGCGCAGCGAGAAAAAATACTCCATAAACGACGATAAAGGCAAGCAGAAATTAGTTATCCACGCCTCCGGAGAATAAAAATATTGCAATAAATATTACGAAAGAGATGAAGTTCGCTTCGTCTCTTTTTTTGTGAGGTAATTACATTAAGCGAGCTCCGACTCGCGCGTTGGTAACGCGAATGACTTCGTCGCAGAAAAATTGTGCTTTGGAGAGGTGCAATTCGGCGAAAATTTCGATTGATTCGCCATAATCTTCTTTGTATGAAACGGCATATTGCGAGAGCAGTCGCTTTACGATATTGATGTCTTCATAGACGCAATTTATGCGGACAGTGCGTGTGCGATGCACTTCGACACGTTCGCAAGTCTCGAGCACTGCCGCGGTAGCTTCCTGATATGCACGCGATAATCCGCCGACGCCGAGTTTTGTTCCGCCGAAATAGCGCGTTACCACAACGATTAAATCGCTAAAATCGAATTTGCTGAAAGTATACAGTATCGGCTTGCCGGCTGTGCCGTTCGGTTCGCCATTGTCGGAAAAGCGAAATTCACTGCCGTTCCAGCCGATTTTCCAGGCATAGCAATTGTGTGTGGCGTCGAAATACTGCGA
>JAQUZU010000178.1 GCA_028691175.1 Candidatus Kapaibacterium sp.
GTATCGCTTCCGCCCGATATCGAAGACGCGGCGCGAATCGATGGTGCCGGCAACTGGTATATAATGTTCAGGATTGTGATGCCGCTCTGCAAACCTATTTTGACAGTGCTGGCGATTTATACTTTCCTGGGCAACTGGAATTCGTTTCTGTTTCCGTTTCTCTTTACGAATAGCGAAGGAATGAGAACTTTGCCGGTCGGGCTGACGTTTTATCTCGGAAAGCAATCGATTGATTGGGGACATCTTATGGCGGGCGCCGGAATTTCGGCCTTGCCGATTATTGGGCTGTTTCTGATTTTTCAAAAACAGATTATCAAAGGGCTTACCGCCGGCGCACTCAAAGAGTAATTTTGCATTGCATTGCATTATTTCTTTTCTGTTTTCGTCTTTAATTTCCTATTCCGCTCGATTCGAGCGAAATGTTTAACTATTGAAAGAATTATAGATGCTAAAAAAGTTTTTGCCGCTTATCGTCATGTTGATGGGAAGCATTTCATGCTTTGCCCAGCCGATGATTGAAAACAGCAACGGCGCTGATTCATCAGACATAATTTACGACGGTCCGCCACCGGAGCCAAATGCACCGCGCCCGATTGTCAATACTTGTGGTTATTATAAGTTTGTTCCGCTCGACACGATGTATTATACTGTTCAATCGAAAGACAGTATTGTTATTGACTATGGAACCCCGCTTTTGAAACGTCGTCATGAAGTATTGCGCGTAATGTGTGATTCGATTGGAACAGAAAACAAGCATTTTTATTTGAATTTTCGTCTGGTAGCATTCCAGGCGGAGGAATGCGAACTTGGCGGCGATACTGTAACGCATTCGGACTCGGATTGGCTCGGTAGAATGACGTATATAGAAATTGACTCGGTCGGCAATCGCTACAGTGTAGCGTATGACGATACAACAAAACTCGGTTTGACTCCGGGCGGTGCGTTCCAGCCGTATATGTTTTTTAATTTCCAAAAACCGTGCTCCGATACCGGACAGTCCTATAATGTTGCCGGCGAGTATGATTTACTGGTCGAAAACGGTTTGCCGTGTTCAGTGTTGCGCTGTGCATATCTGTATAAAAATCGCGGACGATTAGATACGCTCGGTTGCGAGGTTAATCGCCTTGACTTTGTAAAGACGGCGCAGGGAAGCGTTACATATCCCGACCAGAAACAACCGATGCGCGTTACAAATATTGTTGCAGCATCCGGAGCTATGGATATTGGCATCGGGTGTCAAGTACCGATTCATTTTTATCAGACGCAGGAGCAGAAATTGACGATTCATTTGCCGAACGGCGTCGAAAAGCCGGGCAAGCAATTTACGACATCGTTCTTTACGCTTGACTTCTATCGCGAATATCAAGCACCCAAAAAAAACGTCAAATCAAAAAGAATAAAAAAATCAAAGAAAAAATAAGGTAACATGGCAACTTTTATCATTGAAAGCAACGGCAGAATCGAAAAAACTGCTGTATATTATAACGGCGAGCAAATCGGCGGGCTGCGCGAAGTATTAATTAATTTGGACGAAGACGGAACATTCGATGTTGTAATTACATACGAAGGTGTCGACGGCATAGAACGCAGCAAATCTATTTTCGACGGAATGCCCGAGAAAATCAAATTCGTAGAGCCGTCATTTACCGAAGATGAAGCTGCAGAACTGACAAAATTTGTCATCGATTCGGACGGCGACATTAACGATACCGATTTGTTTATCGACGACGAAATTCTCGACGGAGTCGCTAGCGTATATGTTCATATTAAAACTGAAAAGGCAAAAAAGAACGGAATCGCCGGGATTTTTAAAAAAGCTGAAACAACTATGTCGGATTTTCGTTCTGAAATTACATATAGAAACGAAGACGATACAACAGAAACTGAAAGGATATTTTAATGCTGAAAGCAAAATTTGCAAGATATTTTTCAATAGCAACTCTTATGTTGTTGCTTTTGACGGTGATTGAACCGGACGACTTATTTGCTCGCAGGGGCAGCTTTGGCGGAGGATTTCGCTCGCGTAGCAGTTTCGGACGTTCGGCGTCGCGCTCATCTCGTTCATCGTCGCGTCGCTCGAGTTTTGGCGGTACGCGCACAATGACTGCTCGCTCGGCTCGCGCCAAATACGGTACACCTCGCAGAGTTCAAAGTGTAAAATCTACGAATGCCGGCGGAAGAAACTACATGCTAAACGATTACGGCGGATACTCTTCGTCGTTGATGCGCGGCTACGTAATGGGTAGCGTTACGAGTTCGATGATGTGGATGCCATGGTATGGTGCATTTTGGTATACGCATCCGGTATATGTGAATAATCCGGACGGCACTGTCGGCGTTTATCCGCCTACATTCAATTGGACCAGATTATTCTTTGTGCTGATTGTGGTTGGTGGAATTGTATATGTGGTTACAGGCTCTCGCCGGAGAAAATCCGACGATAGTTCTACTTCGTCGTTCGATTAGTACAAATAATGAAAATTTTTCGGGGTGGCTTCCGGCGTTTGCCGGCAAGTCTCCCTCTGTTTTTATATGGTGAGAAATGGATAATAACGAAAAAAGCCGTAGGCTGCATGCCGCACTAAAGAAATTCTTCGGGTACGATAAATTCCGACCGGGGCAGGAAGACATTATTATGTCAATCTCGGAGAGCCATAATACGCTTGTAGTGATGCCGACCGGCGGCGGAAAGTCGCTCTGCTATCAAATTCCGGCAATTGTCCTGAAAGGAATGTGTATCGTTATTTCTCCGTTGATTGCACTGATGAAAGACCAAGTCGATGCACTGACGAAAAACGGAGTGCCCGCGGCATTTATAAACAGCACGCAGACCGAGCAGGAAATGCTCGAAGTATTCGATAATGCCCGCGAAGGTAAATATAAACTGCTGTATGTAGCGCCGGAACGTCTTCAGAGCCGTATGTTCCTGAATTTTCTTACCGATGTAAATATCTCTTTTCTTGCTGTCGATGAAGCTCACTGTATTTCTGAATGGGGACACGATTTTCGTCCGGCATACATGCTGATTTATAACATTCTCGATATTTATCCGCAACTGCCGATTATTGCTTTGACGGCTACTGCAACACCCGAAGTGCAGGAAGACATTATTTCGCAACTGCGAATGAGAGAGGTACAGAAATTTATTCGTGGATTTGATCGCCCGAACTTAGCCTATCAAGCCGAATTATGCTACGATAAGCCCACCAGAATTGCCGAGATAATTCACGAGAGTCCGCGCGGTTCGCACATCGTTTATTGCGGATCCCGAAAAAATGTTGAGCACATTTATGAAGCACTGAAGTCGAATAAAATCAAAGCCTT
>JAQUZU010000040.1:0-13259 GCA_028691175.1 Candidatus Kapaibacterium sp.
CGGCGACATGACTTTTCGCCCGGCTTCGGGCGACGACTACGAAATGTTGCTTGCGGAGGAAAACGGACTTTACGAATTGCCGGAGGAACTCTCGTTCTATGTGTCGGGCAATCCTGCACGCCGCTTGCTGCTGTTTTATCGCGAAGAACAGTTTGTCGGAGCGGGCTATTTGACGTTGATTCCGCTGCAAGACAAGGCTGTTGACATCGGAATGTGGGTAAGGCCTATGTATCGCGGGAAGGGAATTGCCGTGCAAATTGTCGCATATCTCAAGAGAATAGTCATCGCCGAAGGGAAACTTCCCGTTTGCACGTGTATGGCTGAAAACCACATCGCGCGTTACGTCCTCCAACGCAACGGATTTCGCAATACTTGCGATTTAATTGCATTCACTCCGCCGTTGCGATAAAATAATTCTTTTTATAAAACGTCAATTTCCCCGAAAATTTTTTCTAAAAAATTGGGGAAATTGATTCTATGATAACGTTTTTACTTTCTATTCTTGCTTTAATCGCAGGATATTTTGTTTATGGAAAATATGTGTCAAAACTGTTTGGAGTAGATAAATCTCGAACTACTCCCGCTGTGGCACATCCGGACGGAATAGACTTTGTGGTATTACCGCCATGGAAAGAATTTGTTATTCAGTTTTTAAATATAGCCGGCTTGGGGCCTATCTTTGGTGCAGTTCTTGGTGCTGCTTATGGCCCGGTTGCGTATATATGGATTGTTTTCGGGTGCATTTTTATGGGGGCGGCCCACGACTATTTCTCCGGCATGCTTTCGCTTCGCAACGACGGAGCCAGTATCCCTGAAATTGTGGGGAAATATCTCGGCAGACGTGCCGCATTATTTCTTAGAGCATTTACCATGATTTTGCTGATTTGTGTGGGAGTTTCGTTCGTAAAAGGACCGGCAGAACTTCTTGCTCAACTGACCGGTGGCGGAATATATTTATGGATAATCGGAATTTTCGTTTATTATTTGCTGGCTACTCTTCTGCCGATAGACAAGATAATCGGACGAATCTATCCGTTTTTCGGAGCCGCTTTGTTAGCCATGGCTGTGATGATCGGCGGATCAATGATTATTCTTGGAGCTACCGGCGATTTAGCCATGCAGGAACTCTCTATAAGCAGCTTTACCAATATGCACGCAAATCCTGAGAGTAATATTCTGTTTCCGATGTTGTTTATTGTCATTTCTTGCGGTGCTATTTCCGGATTTCACAGCACACAATCGCCGCTTATTGCCCGCACAATGGCGAACGAAAGCGAAGGTCGCCCCATATTTTATGGTTCTATGATTGCAGAAGGAATTGTAGCAATTATCTGGGCAACTGCCGCAATGAATTTTTTTGGTGGTGCTGAAGGATTGAATGTTCAGGCCGGGCTCGGACTTACTCCTGCAAAAATCGTAAACGAAATTTGTAATACATGGCTTGGCCAGTTCGGTGCAATTCTTGCGATAATCGGCGTGGTTGCCTGCCCGATTACTTCCGGCGATACCGCTTTCAGAAGTTCGCGTTTGTTGGTGGCAGATGTTTTAAAAGTCGAGCAGAAAAGTATTGCAAAACGTCTTATGATATGTGCGCCGATTTTCGCTTTGGCTATTTTTATGACTGAAGTGAATTTTAGCACAATATGGAATTATGTAGGTATTTCTAACCAGGTACTTGCCACGGTGATGCTTTGGACTATTGCGGTTTATCTGAAGAATGAGAAGAAAAATCACTTTGTTATGTCGATTCCGGCAGCGCTCATGACGTATGTTTGCGTATCGTATTTCCTGATTGCGCCGAATAAAGTAGGCGGATTAGCTCTTTCGGGAAATATTGCTTATTCCGTTGCAGGCGTAGCGATGGTGATTTCGATAATTCTGTTTTTAAGAAAGAAAAATTGAGAATAAATATCAAACTAAACAATAAAAAAAGCGGAGGCAAAATTCAAGTCTCCGCTTTCATTTTCTAAAGACTAAATGTCAATCGGCGATTTTGCCGGCGAGCGCGAGATCGCAAGCAAGAATAATTTTGAACCGAAAGACCTGTTTTCGTTCAATGCGGAATACGGAAAATGTATATTTTTTAAGAATAAATTTAAAATAAATTTTGCCAAAATTTACAACAAGCCGGCAAAGGCTTCGTCTTAATGTTTGTAATTTGATAATAAGCAGGGCGGACTTTGTCCGTCCATATTGATATGTGGGGCATTCGTCGCGATTGCCGTATAATAAAACAGATGATGTTGTATTGTCGCAATTCGGATAAATTTAAACGAAATCTCGATTTATTTGGATGCGGGAAATTATTTTTAATTATGTAGAGATTTCCAGAAATTGTAATGAAAACAGCTTTTGCCGGAACAGGCGAATCGGGCGATATTTACATTGAAGTGTCCCCGGCAGCCGCAAAATCCGGGGTTGAGGTAAACCTCAATAGTACAGTCGGTTCTCAGTTCGGGAATCAAATAAAGAAAGTGATTCTTCAAACACTTGAAGAATTAAAAATTTCAGATGTTGCAATCAATGCCAATGATAAGGGTGCGTTGGATTGTACTATTCGTGCTCGCGTAACTGCCGCAGTTTGCAGAGCAACGGGCGAAGATATCTGGGGAAAATAATTATGGAAAAAAGACTACGAAGAACAATGATGTTCATACCGGGAAATAATCCCGCTATGATGCAGGACGCGTATGTATATGCGCCTGATTCGATTATGCTCGATCTCGAAGATGCAATCAGCATGCAGGAAAAAGACGCAGCACGCACCTTGGTGCACTATGCTCTGAAATCAATTGATTACGGAAATATAGAAATGGTTGTACGCGTTAATCCGCTGACAAGCCCCTACGGAAAAAAAGACGTTCGCGCGGTTGTTAGCGGCGGCGTTGACGTGATCCGTATGCCGAAGACTGAAACTGCTCAGGACGTAATCGATCTCGAAAACGAAATCATTAAAGTTGAAACCGAACTCGGATGCCTCGGTCGTACCCGCATTATGGCTGCAATCGAAAGCACTCTCGGCGTTATTAATGCGTATGAAATCGCTACTGCAAGCAAGCGTATGATCGGTATCGCTCTCGGTGCTGAAGATTATAGCGCAAACCTGAAGACTAGCCGCTCGAAAGAGGGCAGCGAGCTTATGTATGCCCGCGAGAGAATAATTGTTGCTGCTCGTGCCGCAGGTATCGACGCACTCGATACAGTTTTCTCTGATTTGAACGATATGGAGGGCTTCCGCAATGAGGTCGCAATTATCAAGCAACTTGGTTTTGACGGAAAATCTATTATTAATCCGCGGCAAATCGAAGTTGTAAATGAAGTTTTTGCTCCTACACGCAAAGAAATCGATAAGGCAATGCGCATTGTTGCAGCAATTAAAGAAGCAGAACAAAAAGGTCTCGGCGTAATCGCCGTAAATGGCAAGATGGTTGATAAACCGGTTGCTATCCGCGCTCAGCGTTGTATTGATTTAGCTATCGCATCAGGAATTTTAACGAAGGAAGAGGTCGATGAATAACATTCAAAGCAGAAAAAAAGACGTGAAAGCCATGGCAAGCAAACTCGGCTTCGCGGAATATCAAGAAAATAATGCCTGCAAACGTACTGCGTCTTTGCCGGAATCGCAAAAACAAAGCCCGAAAATCGTAAGTTTGGAAGAAGCAATCAAACGTACCGGACTGAAAGACGGCATGACAATTTCTTTCCATCACCATTTCCGTGGTGGCGATAAAGTCATCAATATGGTTATGGCGAAAATTGCCGAAATGGGCTTCAAAAACCTGCACCTTGCAGCATCAAGTTTGATCGATGTTCATAAACCACTTATCGAGCACATCAAAAATGGCGTTGTTACCCGTATTTCTACTTCAGGACTTCGTGGCGACCTTGCTGAAGAAATTTCCCGCGGGCTGATGAAAGAGCCGGTAATCTTCCGATCGCACGGCGGACGTGCTGCTGCAATTGCAAACGGCGACCTGAAAATCGACGTGGCATTCCTCGGTACATGCTCTTCTGATGCTGCCGGAAACAGCTGCGGTTATTCCCGCTCCGAAAATGCAAAATCAAAATGCGGTTCGCTCGGTTATGCTTTGGTAGATGCTCAATATGCCGACAAAGTTGTCGTTATTACCGAAGATTTGGTAAATTATCCGAACACACCGAATTCGATTTCCGAAGATAACGTAGATTATGTTGTTGTTGTTGATTCAATCGGCGATCCGACAAAGATTTCCGTTGGTGCAATTCGCGACAGCAAAAATCCGCGCGACCTTCTCATTGCGAAAACTGCCGCAAAAGTAATCATTAACGGTGGTTACCTGAAAGACGGATTCTCTATCCAGACAGGTACCGGCGGAGCTGCTCTAGCAGTTGTTAAATACATTCGCGAAAGCATGATCGAACAAAATATCAAAGCATCGTTCGCACTCGGCGGAATTACTTCTCACATGGTTAAACTCCACGAAGAAGGCTTGATCGAGCGCTTGCTCGATGTTCAGTCATTCGATATAGGTGCAGCCGAATCACTCGTAAATAACGAATACCATAAAGAAATTTCCGGTACCGAATATGCAAGTTACTTCCAAAAAGGTTCTGCAGTTCACAGCCTCGACATGGTAATTTTGTCAGCTCTTGAAGTTGACGTAAACTTTAATGTAAACGTGCTCGTCGGCTCTAACGGCGTAATCCGCGGTGCAATCGGCGGACACCCCGATACATCTGCCGAAGCCGCTATGTCTATTATCGTATGCCCGCTGCTTCGCGGTCGTATTCCGTGCGTTGTAAATGAAGTAACTACTTTAATTACTCCGGGTACCGGGATTGATGTCGTGGTTACCGATTTCGGTATCGCAGTAAATCCGAAACGTCCTGAACTTGCCGAACGTCTCAGCAAAGCAGGCCTGAATATCGTAACGATGGAATATCTTCGCGACAAGGCTCTCTCGATTTCCGGTACTCCGGAAGCACTGCCGTTCGGCGACAAAGTTGTCGGCGTAGTGATGAACCGCGACGGTTCGGTAATGGATGTAATTAATAATGTGGTTGATGCAAAATAAATGAGCATAACACTTTCAGAACTATTGCAGAGCCGAGACAATCGGCAGGCAAAACAGAGGGCGATGTTTGATAAACACCGAAAGACGGTGCTTAGCCTTACACTTGTGATGCCCGGTTCTGAGAAGCGGAATGCACTCACTTTACGATTGTCGCCGAAAGCAGTTGAGTTAATTCGCAATTGCTTCGGCGATTTAATCGTCGAAGAGGCAGAATACGATCTTGAAACAGGATTCGAAGCACTATATGCAGTGGATCTTGATTTGCACGAGGCAAAGCGAAAAGCCTGCGAAATCGAAGATTCGCACCCGCTGGGACGCCTGCTCGATATTGACGTGATCGGTGCAGATGGCGAACCTTTCTCTCGCGAAGAACTCGGCCTGCCGGCTCGGAAATGCCTGATTTGCAACGAAAATGCGCGGGTGTGCATGCGAAATCGCACTCACGATACAAATGAAATTATTGCGGAAATTTCGCGTATAATGTCCAAAGATGGTGCTTAGTTTATGTATGAAGAAACACATATCGTGCCGATGCCGCTATCACTTAAGCCGGTACGAGAAGAAATCGAACGTTTCCTGCAGTCGGCAGGACTAAAGTATGGACGCCTGGACTATTATGCCGGAGTGTACCGCGGAGATGAATTGATCGCCGGAGGCGGTCTTGAAGAGTATGTGATGAAATGCTTTATCGTGCAGGATAGCGCACGAGGAATGAACCTTATGGGCGGTCTTGTCGATCATTTGCGTTCGGTAGGAACTGCACGCGGCTACAGCAATTTCTTTATATTTACAAAGCCGTCGAATGCAGTTTTGTTCACGAGTTTGGCGTTTAATTTAATAGGGCGGGCGTCGAATTCTATTCTGCTGGAAAGTACTCACCACGGAATAGAAACATTTTGTGCCAACCTCGCCACATATAAACGTCCGGGAAAAACCGGGGCAATCGTGATGAATTGCAATCCGATGACACTCGGACACCGATATTTGATAGAAACGGCAGCACAACAAGTCGATACCCTGCACATATTTGTCGTTAGTGAAGACAAATCGGAATTTTCTTCGCAGGAAAGACTTGAAATGGTGCAGCAAGGGACGGCACATATTCCGAATGTTTTCGTCCATGATGCCGGAAAATATATTATTTCGTTCGCGACTTTTCCGATATATTTCTTTAAGACGCGAGACGACATGGAAAGCAACTATATCGAACTTGATCTGAATATTTTCGAGCAATATATCGCGCCGGCACTTGATTTAAACGTTCGATTTGTCGGTACGGAACCGTTGGACTATTTGACGTCGATGTATAACAAAATGATGAAAGAAATTCTGCCTAAAAGCGGAATCGAAGTGGTGGAAATTGAAAGATTAAATTCGGAGGAACATCCGATCAGTGCGTCGCGAGTAAGAAAAAATATTCATAATCTGCATTTGCAGGCCGCGTGCGACCTGATTCCGACAACTTCGCGCCCATACGTAATAAAAAAACTTGCCGAATTCATCTGTAAAATGGCAATCGAGGCATTGACCGAAGAACTCGAAACCACTCCGAAACCCGGATTGGTCGATAGGCACGACTCGGGAGCACATCGCGACATGGATATAAAATTGATGCGGAAAAGCATCAGCACGCTGGCACCGTATTTTCGGCAAATGGCGGAGGCGAGCTTAGAAAACGCAGACGGATTAATTCCGCAAATTCGGCAAATCGGCGTAGATGCAGAGGCGGAAATGCTTCGTGCGACCGGCGGAGTAAATACGCACCGCGGAGCGATTTTTGCACTCGGAATTACTATTGTAGCGACTTGCAGATTGATTGTAAGCGGCGGTGAGATTGTCGAAGAAAATTTGCAGAATGAAATTGCGAAAGTTGCGGGCGAAATCCGCGATATAAATTCGGAAAAGTCGCTTTCTCATGGAGCTGTAGTTTGCGAAAAATATAATGTAAAAGGCGCGATGGCTATTGCCGTCGGCGGATATTCGGAAGTATTCGAAAGTATTTTGCCGGTATATCGTCAAATGTTGGCGGTAGAGCATAAAGTCGATGTGAATATTCGCACGTTGCTATACATTATGTCGAAAATCGACGATACTAACGTATATCACCGTAAGGACGCCGAAATCGCTAATTACGTAAAAAATAAATCACTTGACATATATCATAATTATAGTATATTCAAAGTGGAAGAACTAAACCGCAGTTTCATCAGGGATAACATCAGTCCGGGTGGGAGTGCAGATATTTTATCATTAACTATATTTATTAACAAAATATTAGAATCATGGTTGAATTAGTAAAAAACGGCTTTTATTTGCTCGAAGGGCAAACAATCGCAAAAAGCGGAGAAGGCTTGCCGACTCCGGACGAAGCAAGAGAAAACACAATTGCTTATTCTATCTTGCGTGCTCACAATGTATCAGACAATAAGAAAAAATTACGCATCAAATTCGATGCGCTTATGTCGCATGACATCACTTATGTCGGTATTATTCAGACAGCACGTGCGAGCGGACTCGAGAAATTCCCGATTCCGTATGCAATGACCAATTGCCACAACTCTCTCTGTGCGGTTGGCGGAACTATCAACGAAGACGATCACGTCTTCGGTTTGTCTGCTGCAAAGAAATATGGTGGCATTTACGTGCCGGCAAATCAAGCAGTAATCCATCAGTATTGCCGCGAGGCAGTCGCAAAATGCGGAAGCATGATTTTAGGTTCAGACAGCCATACCCGCTATGGTGCATTTGGTGCAATGGGTGTTGGTGAAGGTGGTGGCGAATTGGTAAAACAAATCCTCAACAACACTTGGGATACAGATGCTCCGGAAGTCATCTTGGTTTGGCTCGAGGGCGAAGTAAAACAGGGCGTTGGTCCGCACGATATTGCTATCTCGCTGGTTAAGGCTGTGTTTGAAAATGGTTTTGTTAAAAACAAAATTCTCGAATTTGCAGGTCCGGGCGTAAAATCTCTTCCGATCGACTTCCGTACCGGAATCGATACAATGACTACAGAAACTACTTGCCTGAGCTCAATCTGGATAACCGACGATGTAGTAAAAGAGCACTACGACGCACATTTCCGTTCGGATTGCTACAAAGAATTAAAACCGGGCAAAGTTGCATGGTACGACGGTATGATCAAGATCGACCTTTCAAGCGAAGAAGCTATGATCGCTCTGCCGTTCCACCCGTCAAATGCTTATACAATTAATGAATTCCAGGCAAATCCGATGGAAATCCTCCGTAAAGTAGAAGCAAATGCAAAAGAATTATTCGATAATATCGATTATAAACTTACCGACAAAATCAAAGACGGTAAAGTTATTGCAGATCAAGGTATTATCGCAGGCTGCGTAGGCGGTACTTACGAAAACCTAAGCATTGCGGCAAACATTTTGAACGGTCAATCAATCGGTAACGGTTACTTCACTATGTCTGCATATCCGCAGAGCATGCCGGTATTTATGGCAATTGCTCGCGATAAAATCGCTGAAAAACTTATGGAAGCCGGCGTTGTAATTAAGCCTGCATTCTGCGGTCCGTGCTTCGGTGCCGGCGATGTTCCGTCGAATAACGGCTTGAGTATTCGTCATACTACCCGTAACTTCCCGAACCGCGAAGGTTCGAAGCCGAATCAGGGTCAAATCAGCTCGGTTGCACTTATGGATGCACGTTCAATTGCAGCAACTGCTGCAAACGGCGGCGTAATCACTGCTGCTACAGACATTAAATATGACGGCAAAATCGGCAAGTATGTATTCGATAAAAGCATTTACGAAAAACGCGTTTATTATGGTTTTGGCAAGCCTGACACTAGTGCTGAACTCAAACTTGGTCCGAATATCACTGATTGGCCTAAGATGTATCCGATGCAGGAAAATATGCTGCTCGAACTCGCTGCTGTTATTCCGGATCCTGTTACTACTACTGACGAACTTATTCCGTCCGGCGAGACTTCCAGCTATCGTTCTAACCCGCTGAAACTTGCTGAATTTACGCTTTCTCGTCGTGTACCGGAATATGTCGGTATCGCAAAAGCAATTAAGCAAAAAGATCTTGACCGTCGTGCAGGAAACACTCCGAAAGACATCATGGATGCTCTCGGCAAAGTAGGCGATGCAAAAGACTTGGCTCCAAAGACTTCTCTTGGTTCTTGCGTTGTATCCAACAAACCGGGCGACGGTTCTGCTCGCGAGCAGGCTGCTTCTTGCCAGAAGGTTCTTGGCGGCGATGCAAACATTTGCTACGAATATGCTACAAAACGCTATCGCAGTAACTGTATAAACTGGGGCGTAATTCCTTTCACATTGGCTCCGGATGCTAAATTCGAAGTTAAGACCGGCGATTTCGTATTCGTACCGGGTGCTAAACGCGCTATCGAAAACGGTCAGGAAGAAATTCCGGCTAAAGTTATCAGTGGCAACAAGGTTTCTGACATTAATCTTTATGTTAAAAATCTTACACCGGAAGAAAAAATTATTCTCTCCGAAGGTTGCTTGATGAACTATTACGCTTCAAAAAAGAAATAATAATGAAATACACAGGAACGGAATATTCGTGTTCCGTTCCAAATTTAATTAATTTAAAAAAAGTATAGTAATGAACAAGATTCAAATGAAAACACCGCTCGTCGAGATGGACGGCGATGAAATGACCAGAATAATCTGGCAGATGATAAAAGATGAATTAATTTGCCCGTTTGTTGACTTAAAATCTGAATATTATGATTTAGGATTGGTAAAAAGAGACGAAACCGGCGATCAAATCACAATTGATTCTGCTAACGCTACTTTGAAATACGGCGTTGCTGTAAAATGCGCTACTATTACTCCGAATGCTCAGCGCATGACCGAATACAAACTGAAAGAAATGTACAAAAGCCCGAACGGAACTATCCGTGCAATGCTTGACGGTACTGTATTCCGTACTCCGATCACAATCGACAGTATCAAACCGGTAGTTAAAAACTGGCAAAAACCAATTACTATTGCTCGTCACGCTTATGGTGATGTATATAAAAGTGTCGAAATACTTGTTGACGAACCGGGCGTAGCTAAACTCGTGTTCGAAGGCCAAAGCGGCAAAAAATCTGAAGTAGTTATCCAAAAAATGAATGGTGCCGGCATCCTTCAGGGAATGCACAACCTCGAATCTTCAATTACTTCATTTGCTCACTCTTGCTTTAAATATGCAATCGATTGCAAAGAATCTTTGTGGTTCTCCACTAAAGATACAATCTCGAAGAAATACGACGGTTTCTTTAAACAAATATTCGAAAATGTATTCAACGAAAACTATAAAGCAAAATTCGACGAACTCGGTATCGAATATTTCTATACTTTGATTGATGATGCAGTTGCTCGCGTAATGCGTTCCGAAGGCGGTTTCATTTGGGCATGCAAAAACTATGATGGCGACGTAATGAGCGACATGGTTTCTACTGCATTCGGTTCACTTGCAATGATGACAAGCGTCTTGGTCAGCCCGAACGGTCAATACGAATTCGAAGCTGCTCACGGCACAGTAACTCGCCACTATTACAAATACTTAAAGGGCGAAGAAACTTCTACTAACCCGATGGCAACTATCTTTGCATGGTCTGCTGCTCTCCGCAAACGCGGCGAATTAGACTCAATTCCTGAATTAATGAAATTCGGCGACAAACTCGAAGAAGCTTGCTTCGATACTCTCAACGAAGGCATTATGACTAAGGACTTGGTAAGTCTGACTACAAATCCGAAAGTAAAGTCTGTAAATACAAAAGACTTTATTGTTGCAATCAGAGAAAGATTAGCAAAGAAATTCTAATTATAAATAGTTGGAAATTTCAAAAAGGGGCGGACGTTGGTTCGCCCTTTTTTTGTAATTGAAATATAAAATAGATTCATTTAATACAATATTATCTAAATCAATTATTAAAAAAGGCACTAATTTGTGTTCTGTTTCGTCTTTCGCGAAAATAAGAACAGAAAAATATTCTAAAAACGAAATTTGGAGAACTAATGGCTCAAATACCAAATAAAAAAGAACAAGGAAAGTTCAGCGAAGTCCCCGGAAAATACTGCGTTCGCGATATTTCGCTCGCAGCCGAAGGACGCTTGCTGATCGATTGGGCAGAATCACGTATGCCCGTGCTGATGAAACTTCGTGAAATGTACGGCAAAACAAAGCCGTTCGCCGGATATAAAATTGCCGGCTGTCTGCATGTAACCAAAGAAACCGCCGTGCTTGTGCGCACATTCCAAGCCGCAGGTGCGGAAGTAACTTGGTCCGGCTGTAATCCGCTTTCCACTAACGATGCAGTTGCCGCTGCACTCGCAGAAGACGGAATCGGTATTTATGCCTGGCACGCAAACGGCGACGATTTCTATTGGTGCATCGACCGCACAATCGATAATCAGCCGCAGCTTACCCTCGATGACGGTTGCGATTTGATTAATACCGTACATGAGCACTATCCGGAATATGCTAAAACAAAAGTTATCGGTGGAACCGAAGAAACTACAACCGGAATTCACCGCTTGCGCAGCCGCGCTGCCGCAGGAAATTTATTCTATCCGGTTTATGCGGTTAATGACGCAGAAACCAAATGGGATTTCGATAACGTATTCGGAACCGGACAATCGACTTTAGACGGCGTAATTCGTGCTACAAGCGTTTTGCTTGCCGGCAAAAATGTTGTCGTGGCCGGTCACGGGCATTGCGGCTCGGGCGTTGCTCGCCGTGCAAAAGGCATGGGTGCAAATACGATTATTACCGAAGTTAAGGCTACAGCAGCCCTGAAGGGATTGCTTGACGGGCATGAAGTCATGACGATGGACGAAGCATCGAAAATCGGCGACGTGTTCATCACTACGACCGGCGTAAAAGACATCATTGTTTCACGCCATTTCGAAAATATGAAAGATGGTGCAATTGTCTGCAATACCGGACACTACGATGCCGAAATCAATATTCCGCAATTGGAAGCGTTGTGCACTTCGAAGCGCACTATTCGCCAGAATTGCGAAGAATATACACTCAAAAACGGCAAGAAAATCTTCCTTCTCGCGCAAGGACGTCTTGTAAATCTTGCCGCTGCGGAGGGACACCCGTCGGAAGTAATGGATATGTCGTTCGCAAATCAGTTTATGAGCCACTTGCGCTTGGTAGAGGCACACAAAAAAGTCGTTAAACTGCCGATTGAAGTGATTGATCTGCCGAAAGAGCAGGACGAATTTATCGCTCAAACTAAAATCGAGGCAATGGGATTGTCTCTTGATAAACTTACTGCCGACCAACTTAATTACATTAACGACTATAACCAAGGAACATAAGTTGTGGTCGCGACTTAATTTTTCGGCTGAAAAGTCGAAAATTAAAGATAATAATGCGGGGGCGAACAAAATTCGCCCTCTGCAAAATAATTTATGAGCAAAAAATACGAAAAAATAACAGATGACCGGGCACTCGAACCGAGCGATTTCTATAGAGAACTCGCCGAGTATGACCTGCTTGACGGATTTGTTCGCGAGAGAATGGCGGACAAAGTAGCCGAGAACCCGAAATTCGAGGAAAAAGTCATCAATACCTTGGTCTCGCATTCGACCGAGGAAGTGGAGGACTTGGACTATGCTTTGCTCAGAAAATTCTCTCACAGCCTCGAAATATTTTTAACGCGAGTAAATAAATGCAGAGATCAAAAGCAATAAGCGACGAACTAAACGAACTTTTCGAGACAATCGAGAATCAGGCAAAGGAATATGCCGAGGCTTTTAGCGATTTTCGCAAGAAAAGAGCCGAATTCGACATGCTTTCTGCTGAGGTAAAAAAATTTACCGCGTATTTCAATACCGAAATGCGGGAATTTGCGGATAGCACCAAATCTGAAATTAACCAAAAACTTTCCGCTCTAAAAGATCAACTTGGCGAAGTCGGCGAACTCCGCACTCAGTATGAGACTGTTCTCGTGCATAAGGAAGAGATTGAAAAAAATCACGAGCTGTATAAAAAAACGCTTGCTGATGCCGAAAAGGCAGTTGTCGAGATGAAGGCAAAAGCCGGCGAAGATTTGATGTCCGGGTTGAATGCCATGCGCCTGCGTATGAATAACGAAATTGCAAACGTGAACAGCAAAGTTTTCGCAACGGCAAATGCAGGAGTGAAGCGTTGCGAGACGGAAATAATTGAATGCAATAAAAGAATTGACTCGCTGATTGACTATGA
>JAQUZU010000040.1:13359-15161 GCA_028691175.1 Candidatus Kapaibacterium sp.
GATTCCGAAAGCTATCCGCATGAAATAGTCGCTTCCGGCAGTATTTCGCTTACCAAGCAGTCAGAGAAAGTACTTCGAATTACCTATCTCGAGGCTAAACTCTATAAATCGGATATTATCGGAACGGAACATCTTCTGCTGTCTTTGCTGCGCGAAGACGAAAATATTGCGTCTGCGATTTTGCATCAATTCGGTGTTACTTACGATGTAGCAAGAACGGAATTGGACAATATTCGCAGCGGAAATGCAACAGATCCCGAAATGGCGGACTATGCCGAACCGAGAGACAGCATGCCGGACGGACGTCCTATCTCTAAGCCGGCGTGGAAAGAAGCCGAACCGGAAAGAAAATCCGGGAAAAAAGAAGTGCCGAAAACTCCGGTTTTAGATAATTTCGGGCGTGATTTGACGCAAATGGCGATGAATGGCGAACTTGATCCGGTTATTGGACGCGAAAGTGAAATAGAGCGCGTAACGCAAGTGCTCTCGCGACGCAAAAAAAATAATCCGGTGCTGATCGGCGAGCCGGGAGTAGGCAAAACTGCAATCGTCGAAGGACTTGCAATAAAAATTATTACCCGGAAAGTACCGAGCGTATTATTCGATAAACGTATAGTTTCATTAGACTTAAGCGCGATGGTTGCCGGAACAAAATATCGCGGCCAGTTCGAAGAACGCATTAAATCGGTAATGACCGAGATTCAAAAAGCGAAAAATGTAATCTTGTTTATTGATGAAATTCATACAATGGTTGGGGCGGGCAGCGCGACCGGTACGCTTGATGCGGCGAATATTTTAAAGCCGGCACTTTCTCGCGGAGAAATTCAGTGCGTAGGCGCGACAACTCTTGACGAATACCGCCAATACATCGAAAAAGATGGCGCACTCGAGCGCCGATTTCGTAAAATTATCGTAGAAGCACCAAAATATAACGAGACAATCGATATTCTGAAAAAAGTAAAATCGAAATATGAAGTTCATCATCATGTGAAATATTCCGATAAAGCAATAGAAGCATGTGTAAGATTTTCGGACAGATATATTACCGACCGTGCTTTTCCGGATAAGGCAATCGATGTTATGGATGAAGCCGGTGCGCGTGTTCGCCTGAGAAACGTAACCGTTCCGAAGGAAATTCTCCGCCTCGAGAAGGAACTCGACGCCGTAAAGGAAGAGAAAAATTCGGTCGTCAAGCAGCAGAATTTCGAGGAAGCGGCGCGTTTGCGTGATTCAGAAAAAAAGATTCTTGCCGATATAGAAGACGAAAAGGCGAGATGGAACGAGCAAATTGCACAGGTTTCTTACGAAGTGCATGAAGAAGACATCGCCGATATTATTGCAATGATGACCGGAGTCCCGGTAAATAAAATTGCTGAAAAAGAAACCGAAAAACTGCTCTCGATGCCGCAGGAACTAAAAAGTATCGTTGTGGCACAAGATGAAGCGGTTGATACATTGGTTAAGGCGATTCGCCGGGCACGTGCCGGATTGAAAGATCCGAAGCGCCCGATCGGCTCGTTTATGTTTTTGGGTCCGACCGGAGTCGGCAAAACGGAACTTGCGAAAGCACTTGCGCGCGTGATGTTCGACAGCGAGGACGCGCTTATTCGTGTTGATATGAGCGAATATATGGAGAAATTCTCCGTTTCGCGCTTGGGCGGAGCACCTCCAGGCTATGTTGGATATGAAGAGGGCGGACAATTGACCGAAAAAGTTCGCCGCAAGCCGTATTCGATTGTGCTTTTAGATGAAATCGAGAAAGCGCATCCGGACGTTTTCAATACGCTGTTGCAGGTATTTGA
>JAQUZU010000179.1 GCA_028691175.1 Candidatus Kapaibacterium sp.
CTCGAAAGTGCCAAAATTCTATATAGTTTCAAAGTTTTTCCTTTGTGCTGTTGTCTAATTTTTCAATTACAAATATATGGAAATTTTCGCAAAAAATCAAAACCTCGACGCAACAAGGGTATTTTGCATAGGGAGATAACTCTAATAATATCTACAATAGAACTTAATTTATTTCGTTATTTGGAATATCTTTCACTCTTATTTGGAGATTTAAACTATGAAAAAATTATTACTTGTAATCGGTCTATTTATGTTTTGCATTACCGGCATGCAAGCACAGCAAAATCCGTGCTTTGGCTTAAAAATTGTTGGTGGTATCAGCAATATCACAAACGGCGACAATTCATTTAGTTTCAAGCCGAGTTTTGGTATCGGCGGTACTTGCCGGTACACTTTCAGTCCGAATTTCGCGATTCAGCCGGAGGTTCTTGTATCTTTCAAAGGTGCCAAAGATTCTTATTCTCATTCGTTATTAAACAAGGATTATGATATTACATTCAATGCAACTTATCTCGAAATTCCGATTTTGTTTAAAGGAATTTTCGGTTCAAACAGCATTTATGCAGGACCGTATTTCGCATTTGCGTTGAATAGTGAAATTACAATTGATATACCGGTACTTGGCGAGCAAGGTGTTGATGATATTGCTAAATCATCTGAAATAGGAATATGTGCCGGTTACGAAAGATATTTCACTCGCAATTTCTCTGCAGAAGCGCGTTTCAGCTATGGTTTTACAGAAATTTTTGATATTACCGACAACGAGGTTAAAGACTACGTAGGTACAGATTTCAAAAATTATTCGATTATAATCGGCTTAAACTATTACTTTAAATAAGAGTTGCGACGATTCGAAATAAATAAAAGCGGACAAATAATTTTGCCCGCTTTATTTATAAATGTTGGTATTGTTAGCAGAAAAGTTTTATTTTCTTCCCATTATATTTCCGATTGAAAGCCCGCGATTTACGAGTTTTTCGCCAAGTTTGCGTTTCAGAAATTCCTTCAGGGTAATCTCATCCGGACTTTCAGCGTATTCGCGGAGCAGTTCCTCCGCTTTTTCAAAACCGATATACGGAAGAAAAGCGGTGATAATTACGCGCGAGTTTTCCACTTTAGACTTGCAGACATCGCGTTTCGGCGATATTTGCTCAATGTGCTTCGCGGCAATTATCGCGGTATTACGCAAAAGTTCAAGCGTATTAATCAACGTATAAGCCATTATCGGTAAATATTCGTTCATTTGGAGAGTTCCGAGCGAGCACAATTCTGCAACCATAGAACTATTTGCTTTGACCTTCAGAGCAACTGCAACCATTGCCTCTGAAATTACAGGATTAATTTTTCCAGGAGTAATCGACGAGCCGATCTGCAAATCTTGCAGCTGAATTTCCTCCTGATAATGCAGGAAACGAATGTCGAGAGCAATTTTTTGCAACGTTGTCGCAAGCGTCGCCATATTTCCAAGCACCTCTGCAACCGTGTCATAATTCGACGTGCAATCGATAAGATTTTCTGACTGCTGCAGGGCAAGTCCGGTCATAACTTTTAATTTATCCGTAATGGTTTTAATATATTCCTTCGGAGCTGTCAGCCCGGTTCCGACGGCAGTTCCGCCCATATTCACCACTTTCAGTCGCTCAATGCTCGACGCAATTCGACGGCGATCGCGCGAAATAACATCAGCAAAAGCACCGAAAACCGCTCCCAAAGTCATCGGAACGGCATCTTGAAACTCAGTCCTGGCAATCGTCAGGATAGATCCGAACTCCTTTTCCTTGTCTCGAAACGCGTCGTACAGTACATTATACACCTCTGCAAGATCTTTAAGTTCATAAATTGCCGCAATTTTCATCGCAGTCGGAAAAACATCGTTTGCCGACTGATGCAGATTAATTTGTTCAATCGGGTGAATTATGTTGTATTCGCCTTTTTCGAACCCGAGAATTTCCAGTGCACGATTCGCGAGGACTTCATTAATATTCATGTTCGCAGAAGTTCCTGCTCCGCCCTGCATGGCGTTAGTACGAAGGCTATCCGCAAATTTTCCGGCGGCAATTTCATCGCACGCCTTGCAAACCGCAAAAGCAGTATCTTTTTCGAGATATCCGAGTTCGTAATTGGTCAATGTCGCCGCTTTTTTAACGAGTGCCAGTGCACGATAAATTCGGTTTTGCAGAGAATAATTCGAGAGTGGAAAGTTCAAAAGTGCCCGCTGCGTATTTATGCCATAGTATGAATTTTCGGGAATTTCGATACTGCCGAGATAGTCCTGTTCTATTCTATAGTTCATGTTTTTCTCAAGTTCAATGTTTTTATGTAAAAATTTAGACGAAGTAATGGTGGGTTTAGTGTGGAAAATAAAGAATATTTCGCAGAGAAGTGTGCGATGTTTGCACACTAAAGTACGGAGAGGTTCATTTATTTTTTCTTTGTTATTTCAAAACTATTTGCGTAATTTGCATTTTTGTTTGATGTTAATAAAACATCATCATACTTTACAAACATTTACATAACAATTTGTGGCATAACAATGGCAACACCAACACAACTCCAAGAGCAAATCACCCTGAGACAAAAGGGCATGTGCGGTCAATGCGGAAAAAAAATTGACGAAATTGACAGCGCTGAAAAAGTATTTATTAGTCTCAATTCGGCAGCCGAGACTAATCCAACTATCGAGAACACTGTTTTAATATGCAACTATTGCAACAATGAAAATGCGTCTCAAATCGCCGATGGCGACTACGACATGAAACGCTATCAGTTCCCATACGCCGGCTATGAGGACTACACAACCGAACAGAAAATCGAAGATTTTCGCGACGACATGAATCATGCTTTGACGAAAATCGCCACTATGCAAGATGCACGTGCTGCTCGCAATCTTATCAACGACAAAATCAAACTACTCCGCAGTTTCGGTTTCGGCAAGGAAGTCTATGAAGAATTCCACACAACTCTGACTTCAAAACTCGATGAAGTTATTCAAATGCAACGTGCAGCTTACGAGCGCCTCGAGCAACAACAAATCGAGAATTACAACTCTGTAAAAGTTAAAGTTGAAGAAGTAATTAAATCTACCGAAGAAATCGAAAACATCAAAAATGCACGCGAAGCCTTAATCCAAGTGCAAAACGAGATGAACAGTGTTCCGCTGAAACGCGAGAACAAAGACGAATTACTCGCAAAATTCAATATTGCATTCCAAAACCTCAACAAACGCCAGA
>JAQUZU010000180.1 GCA_028691175.1 Candidatus Kapaibacterium sp.
TGCGTAGGAGCCGGTTCGCGAGACGACTTCAAAAATTGCGACGGGCTGGCTCACTTTGTCGAGCATTCGGTTTTTCGTCGCACAAAACACATGACTTCAAAGAAGATTTCCGAAGAATTCGAAAATCTTGGTGCATATACTAACGCATATACGACAAAAGAAAACATTTGTTTCTATGTTCGTGCATTAAAAGAGTTTTTCCCGAAAATACTTAATCTAATATATAGTATTACTATAGAACCGATCTTCGTAGATATCGACATAAATAAAGAGCGTTCGATAATAACTGAAGAAATTAAATCATACTTTGATGATCCGGAAGAGCTGATTGCCGATTATGCCGATATGGAATTATTTCGCGGTTCGCCACTCGAACACCCGATTATTGGCAACGAAGCATCGGTTGCGGCAATAACACGCAACAATATTGCAGACTTCCATGCAAAATATTTTGTGCCGGGCAATTTGGTTTTAGCCTGCACAGGAAACGTTCCACATGAGGAAATAATTCGCCTTGCGGAGCATAAATTCGGCAAGTTCGCCGGGGAACCTCTTCTCGAAAAACGTCCGGAACTTCCGCCATATTCGGCTGCTTCAAACATCATGGAAAAGGATTACGCACAAAATCATATTTTGTATTGCAAGCGTGTGTGCCCATATTCGCATGAAGATAAATATGCACTTTCGGCACTGAATTTTATTCTCGGCGAGGGAACAAGTTCACGGCTTAACCAGGCAATTCGCGAAAAAGGCGGCATGGTCTATACGGTTTATTCCAATTTACACACATTTTCGGATTCAGGAATTTTAAGTATATATGCCGGAAGCGAACGCAAAAACATTGCAAAAATTCGCTCACACATAGATGCTGAAATTGAAAAACTTCTCGCGGGTAAAATCACCGAAAAAGAACTTATGCGGGCAAAAGCACAATTAAAATCCGGTATTTTAATGTCTGTGGAAAACATAGAGAATTACATGCAGAGCCTGGCAAAAGAGGAATTTATCCTTGGTCATACCCGCACGGCGGAAGAAATTATTTCGTCAATCGAGGCAATTTCGATTGGTGACATTAACAGAATAACAGATAAATATTTGCAGACGGACGATTGGTCGCGCATTATTTTCAGAATTTCTTAAGAATAATTTTTTTTAACATATTTATGGAAACTTTATGCAAAAAGTTTTTAATCTTCGTTACGTTTTCTCGTTGCTCGCATTGTGTTGTATAATATCATTGAATGCATTTGCAGCAGCGAATCAAAATTTCACAATGTCGGCAGATCCATCTGTCCTCACCGTTAAAACCGGTGAAAAGATGTGGATCAAACTGACTTTGAATTTCCAAAAAGATTGGCATACCTACAGCACGAAAAAATTTGTCGATGCTGACGGCTTAGGTCCGGAGCCAACTTCAATTAAGGTTACACCGGCCAGTGCATTTTCGATTGCACGCGGCATGATTAAGCCAAAAGCAACGAAACACTACGACGAAGCATTTGAGATGGATGTAGAATATCTCAGCGGAAAAGTCGTATTTGAAATTCCGGTAATTGCCAAAAAAGACATTGATTTTAATAAAGACAAAATTAATGTGGTAGTTTATTTGCAGCAATGCAATGACAATACCTGCATGCCGCCGGAAGACTTCAAAGTAACGGTCAGTCGGAAAGTTTATTCTTCGGCAGCGACGCAAGCCACTGCAAATGAAGCCGTTAATGTTGCTGATACAGTAGCCGAATCTGCCCCGCAGGAAGAAGTTCAACCAACTGCAGAAGTAAAGCCGACTGATGCAACTACGGCACAAGCGACAACAGAACCGGAAGCCGCTCCGGAAAAAGCAGATTTGTTAACAACGCTTATTCTCTCGATGCTTGCCGGCTTTGGTGCATTTATCACTCCGTGCGTATTCCCGATGGTACCAATCACAGTATCTTTTTTTACTAAACGCAACGAACAGAACAAAGGCAAAGGCTTGCGCGACGCACTTGTTTATGGGCTCGGCATAATCTTTACATTTACTTTAATCGGCGTGCTGTTCTCTGTTCTGCTAGGTCCGACCGGAGTACAAGACATGGCGGCAAGCCCATGGTTCAACATTGCAATTGTTCTGATTTTCTTGCTGTTCGGATTTAGTCTTTTTGGTGCTTATGAATTGCAAATGCCAACTTCTTGGACTAATAAATTGAATGCTAAAAGCAATAGTTCCAGCGGTATCGCAAGTGTAATTTTGATGTCGATTACATTTGCTTTGACTTCATTTTCTTGCACCGGTCCGCTAATTGGTGCAGCACTCGTTAGCGCGTCCTCCGGCGAATGGTTCTATCCGATGGTCAGTATGCTCGGTTTTTCTACTACATTAGCAGCTCCGTTCTTTTTGCTCGCACTTTTCCCTTCAGCACTTAACTCAATGCCGAAAGCGGGCGGCTGGATGAATAACGTAAAAGTAATTCTTGGATTTGTCGTTTTAGCAATCACTCTAAAATATTTAAACAATGCACTTGGCGCTTGGAATGCAGAAATATCTCGTACATTTTTCTTGAGCATCTGGACTGCAATTTCATTTATCGCTACAATTTACATGTTCGGATTATTCAAAACCACATATGACGCACCGGTAAATAACGTAGGCACTGTACGCCTGCTATTCGGAATGTTCTTTGCGGCACTTACTTTCTATATGATTTCCGGTTTAGTCAGCAACAAACAACTCGGTTTCTTGGAATCTATGTTGCCGGCAATCCCGGAAACTGAAATGGTTGTAGCTGCACCAGGAGCAGCAGTACAAACGGCACATGCCGAATGGATGCATTCATATCAGGAAGCCTTAGAAGACGCCAAAAAAGAAAACCGCACTTTGCTCGTGGATTTCAGTGGTAGAACTTGCACAAATTGCAAAATGATGGAAAAGAAATTATATCCTAATCCGGAAATTCAGGCGATGTTTGCAAAATTTTCACTTGCAAAACTTTTGACTGACGAACCGGAAAACAAAGATATTCAATTGAAGAAATTCAACACTGTCGCTTTGCCACTTTATGCACTTATAAACCCGGCAGACGAGTCAATCATTGCAACTATCACTTACACAGACAATCCGCAAGAATTTATGGATTTCCTGCGTAAAGGCTTGAAATAAACAAGCAAGCATGTAAAAAATAAAAATGCCGGATGTGAAATCACATTCGGCATTTTT
>JAQUZU010000041.1 GCA_028691175.1 Candidatus Kapaibacterium sp.
TTAATATTGCGTTCAAAATCTATCAAAAACTTGTTTTTCGGGAATAACTTTCCGGCAGCAGTTCGCGTAACCTGAATAACAGGAATGCCGAATTTCGCTCCGGTCGACATAATGCTTGTATCATAGAACAAATTCGCCGAGTCGCTCTGGCGTTTCACCAGAATAATCGCTGCAGCATTGTGAGCGGTCGCGTTAGAAATTTTCTCTGTCACAGACGAGTGCGCATCAAGGAAATTATATTTCGAGCCACCGTTCAGCATCGAATCCGAAATCACGAGGACAGCCTTTCCGGCCACATCGATGCCGGCATAATCATCATATCCGGTTTCTGGATCCGTTACGCCATAGCCCACAAACGCCACCGGCAAATCGTGCAAATTGCCCTCTCCGGAAAATTGCAACATCTTCCAGTCTGTGCCGGCTGTAAGTTTTTTCTTGATTTTTTTCCAGTCCTCGCGCGGCAAGCCCGGTCGCTCAAGCAATGTATTAATGCCGAACTCGGAATTATTTCCGCATGCTCCGGCATCAGAAACCTCGAAATGCTGAAAATAATCGCCGTTGAATGATTTTAGCCCAATTGTAGCAAAATATTGCTTGATATAGTCGGCAGCCATCCGGCAACCTTCCGTACCGATATAACGCCCCTCGAGTTTGTCATCCGCCAAGTAGCCGACATGCTTTTTGAGTTGCGAAGTTGTCGTCTGCGAATAACCGGAGACGCCCAACAATACAATAACCGCAAAAAACCCCGCTAATTTACCGAGAATACCCGGAATTCTTCTGTCTAAATTTTTCATTTTTTTACCCACTTTTTTACAAATTTAGGAAACCTAAAATACTGATTTATTAACCAAAAAACAAATAAAATCCGGCTGTGATTATTAAAAACTACATTTTTCAAATATTTGCAATTCAAGAACTATTCACTGTTTATGGTTCATTTTTGAAATATCTTTCAGATTTGAAACATACATAATTGAGACTTTATACAAGTTCATTTTTCAAAGTAACCATCTATCTTGTTATAATTTAATGACTTATAAAATCAGCTATTTGGATTTCTATTTTCTGGCACGTGATTTGATAAAAATAAAGTAATTATTAATAAATACATTAATAGTTTGTTTGATGTCATAATATTGTTTAGAGGACCATGTCCTCAAAAAGAATTTTTTTATTCATTTTAACTCCTAACAAGTAATGGGCCGTTCTCTCCGGAACTGCCTTTTTTTTTGCTTTTATACTTTTTACATCGCATTTCCGTCTTTATTTGATTAAAAATTAATTTGGAAAATATATGCGCTATTTGCTTTTAATTGCCTTTGCACTGCTGGCTGCATGCTCGCGGGCAGCGAAGGAAAATCTAATCATCACAAGTTCTCGTCCGGCATATTTAATCATTCACGAAATAGTCGGCGAGCGAATCCCGATTAAGAATTTACTCTCGCCTGCGGCTTCTCCGCATACTTTTTCGCCGGGACCAAGTGAAATAAAAGCCGTTTCGAAAGCAAATATTGTATTCTATATCGCCGAAAACCTCGACGGCTGGGCGGCAGATCTGCACGCCGGACACGCAGTCGAAATGATGAATTTCCTGCCTGATGCAATGATAATCCGCTCTGACAATCACAACCACGACCACGATCACGATCACGGCGGCAGCGATCCGCATTTCTGGCTGAATCCGCTTGCTGTAAAGGCGATTTTGCCTGATTTATGCAAAGAATTATCCGGAATATACCCTGAATATAAAGTAGATTTCGAGCGAAATTCAAAGAAATTTGCAGCAGAACTGCTCGCACTTGATTCGGCTGTAAAACGCAATTTGTCCGCTAAATCCGGCAAATCGGTTTTCACGTTCCATCCGTCCTTCAACTATTTTCTGAAGCAGTACGGCTTGACTTTCGGCGGATCGATCGAAGCATTCCCCGGCAAGGAACCGTCGCCGAATTATATCTCCGAATTGACTTCGCGAATAAACTCTGCCGGTGCAAAAGTAATTTTCTCCGAGTTACAATTTTCGAAAGACGTAGCACAAACGATTGCTGAACTCACTAACACGAAAATTGCGGTACTCGATCCGCTCGGCTCCGCAAAGGAAGTTGCGTCGTATCAAGATTTAATACTTTATAACTCATTAATTTTGCTGGAGAACCTCTAATGCGCCCATATCTTGCCGAATCGTCCCTCTTGTTAGTATCTGCAATTTGGGCTTCAACTTTCTTATTCACGAAAATCGGGCTGGACTTTACAACCCCGTCCTGCTATTTGTTCTTACGATTTGCCGCAGTCCTGATAGTTTTGCTTGCCGTTTTCGGTCGACATCTCAAGCAATTGAACAAGCAAACTGCTATTCAGGGGCTTGTCCTCGGGTTATTTTTCGGTATCGGTTTTATTTTGCAGACATACGGCATCAAGTATACGACTGTCGCAAAATCTTCGTTCATGACCGGGCTTGTTGCTGCAACTACTCCGTTTATATACTGGTTAGTCGAACGCAAAAGTTTTTCTCGCTGGCAGGTTATCGGCGTAATAGTTGCTACCGCCGGCTTGCTTATCTTTACAAATCCGGAAAAAAGCTTAAACGTTGGCGATATTTGCTTGCTCGCTTCGACCGTTATCTGGGCTTACTATTTGTGCTATATGGAAATTTTTACGCGCGGAACTTCGTCTTTTGCCAAGACTTCAAATCTTGTCATTCTGCAATTCGTTGTTACCACTCCAATGGCGTTGATTTCAAGCTTAGTATTTGATACGTCCGGTTTTCAGGTTGTGTGGGATAAAATGCTGCTTATTTCGTTGGCTTTCAACGCTCTGTTTGCGTCGATTCTTGCTTCGTTTATTCAGACTGCCATTCAAAAGCATACAACTCTTGCTCGTGCCTCGCTTATTTATGCCATGCAGCCGTTTATTGCGTCGTTCATAGCATACCTTTATGATGGTGTCCCGTTCAAACCTAACGAATATGTAGGAGCAGTAATTTTCTTTTGTGGAATTTTTGCTGCGGAAATTTTTCCGCTTTTGCTTAAAGGAAGGCACGCAAAGGCAAATTAACAGTTTATTTTGCTAATAATTCTTGATAAATCTTTGCATATTGGCGCAAATGGTTATTATAAGAAAATGTTTTTGCGTACTCGAATTCGGCTTGAGCACGTTGCGGTTCCGCGTCAAATTTCGCAATTCCCACTTCAGTTACCTGCTTGATATGCTCCGGGCGGAAATTCTCCATAAAGAAAACATGCTTGCCGCCAACCTCGCTAAGTGAAGTTTCCGCAGACGAAATCACCGGTTTCCGGAAATACATTGCCTCAATTATCGGTGCTCCGAAGCCCTCGACAAGCGACGGAAACACAAATGCACGGCAATGATTATAGTACCAGAGTTTCTCTTCATGCGAAATCTCGCCCACAAGAAAAGCATTATTTATGTATTTTTCCCGAATAATTTGCTCGATTTTTTTAGTATATCCCGGTTGCTTTTGTCCGGCAATATACAGGTTATATTGCGGCATCAGTTTCATTGCTTCGAACAAAACATGAAAATTTTTCTTTTCGCATATCTGCCCGATACTGAAAAGGAAGGGTTTCGATTCATCAATCGGAAATTTCGGTTTTGCCTCACCATTCGAACTAATTTCTTCAATTCCACTGTATATTACGTCAATCCGCTTTCCCCGAAGATTCAGATGTTTTTCAATATCTCGCTTCGTATATTGCGAAATTGCCACAATTCGTTTTGCATGATTTATTTTTCGCTGAATTTTACTCAATTGATGAGCAATGTTTTTCTCGTTATTCTCCTCGTAAAGAAAATTTAAATCGTGAATCGTAAGCACATATTTCGAACTGTAAAAACACGGCTTAAATCGGCTGAGTTGATTTGTTGCATGCCAAAGGTCGAATTTCGGCAACAAAAAAGTAAATCGCTTGCAGATGCTTTTGCACTCCACATATTTCACTTTATCGCCAAACGCACCGAAGTATTTCCTTGGTAATAAAAGGTTTACTTCAAATCCAAGATCAGGATTTTTCCCAAACCATCGTCCGTAATTTTGCGCTACAACTCCGAGTCCGCAATTTACATTCGATAGTGCCGACAAATCGACGAGTACTTTTTTAGTCATGCCGGTTGATTTTTTCTACATATTCTTTTAACTGTGCAATGTCGAGCGGCTTATAAAAGACCTTATCGATTCTGCCGATCTCATCTGCATAATCCTCTTTTTGCAGTCCTAACTTGCTGAAAGTATATGCAGAGAGGAGTGCAATTTTAGTCTCGCCAATATAGTGTTTAATTGCTTTGATGAATAATAGTCCGCTCATTTTCGGCATCATATAATCCGAGATAATCAAGTCGAATTTTTCCTGCTTCAAGCATTCAACCGCCTCAAAAGGACAGCCAAAAGCCCGAACTTCGTGTTTATCAAGTCCAAGGATAAATTTCAACATATCCAGCGAAATTTCGTCGTCATCGACAATTAATATTTTCATGTTTTCGCCTAATAATAATGTATAGCCCGCGTTGCACGGGCTATACATTTAATCAAAAATTATAATTTTCCGTCATAGTCTGCGTAAAGTGGGAATTTCGAAGCGAATTCAAATACTTCGTTTCCAATCTTTTTAACAGCATCTTCATCTTTGAAGTTATTAACAACTCTGTCGATAAAGTCGGCAATCTGCTTGAAGTCGTCTTCTTTTAGACCGCGAGAAGTCAGAGCAGCACTACCTAATCTAATACCAGAAGTGATAAACGGCGATTTTGGATCGTTCGGCACTGCATTTTTGTTACAAGTGATATTAGCCAAGTCAAGTGCGTTTTGTGCTTCTTTACCGGTAATATTTTTGTTTTGCAGATCAACGAGCATCAAGTGGTTATCAGTACCGCCGGATACAAGGTTGAAGCCTTTTTTCATCAATTCGTCAGCCATTGTTTTAGAATTATTCATTACTTGAACAATGTATTTATCGAAATTATCAGTCAATGCTTCGCCGAAAGCGATTGCTTTTGCAGCGATTACGTGCATAAGCGGACCGCCCTGCAAGCCCGGCATAACCTTAGAATCAATTACTTCGCTCATTTTGCGGACTCTGCCCGACTTCGGAGCAACGATACCGAAAGGATTATCGTAGTCCTTGCCAAGCATGATGATACCGCCGCGAGGTCCGCGGAGTGTTTTGTGTGTAGTTGAAGCAACTACATCGCAATACGGAAGCGGGTTAGACAAGTGACCTTTTGCAATCAATCCTGCAGGATGCGCAATATCAGCGAACAAGAATGCACCGCAAGAATCAGCGATTTCTCTGAAACGCTTGAAATCGATATCTCTCGGATATGCAGATGCACCAACGGTGATCATTTTCGGTTTATACTTGAGAGCCAATTCTGCGGCTTTATCATAGTCGATTCTGCCTGTTTCGGGGTCGAGTTCGTATGGTACAAAATTGTAATATACGCCGGAGAAGTTTACCGGAGAGCCGTGAGTTAAGTGGCCGCCGTGAGCGAGGCTTAATCCCATTACAGTGTCGCCCGGTTTTAGAAAGCTATAATATACAGCCATGTTAGCACTGGAACCGCTGTGCGGCTGAACGTTTGCATATTCAGCGCCAAAAAGTTCTTTAAGTCTGTCGCGAGCGATATTTTCTGCTTCATCGACGTATTCGCATCCGCCATAATATCTGTTTCCCGGATATCCTTCGGCATATTTATTTGTTAAAACAGAACCCTGTGCTTCCATTACAGCCGGAGAAGTAAAATTTTCGCTGGCGATTAATTCAAGTTTGGTTCTTTGTCTTTCATATTCGTTTTTCATTGAAGCGAATATTTCTTGATCTTGTTTTTTAATGTGTTCGTACATTATATTTCCCTATTTGAAATGTATTAATTAATATTATTTTTTTCTATAATCAACCTGCGGGCCACAGCATTTTTCGTCCGCCCATAAAATGGCAATGCAGATGGAATACTGTCTGCCCAGCATCTTCGTTGCAGTTAAATACCAAGCGGTATCCTTTTTCGTCGATACCGTATTTTTTTGCGAGTTTTGCGGCTACGATAAATATTTTTCCGACTAACTCGGCGTCCGCTTCCGTTATGTCATTTACGGTCGGAATATCTTTTTTGGGGATAATCAACACATGAAACGGTGCTTTTGGCTCAATATCTTTGAACGCAAGAATTTCCTCGTCTTCGTATTCGATCTGCGAGGGAATTTCTTTTCTGATTATTTTGTCGAAAATTGTTTCGCTCATTAGTCTTGCCTAATTTGTTAATAAAACAAACCTCTCGTCCATTATAGACGAGAGGTTTGTAATAATATTATTTACAAAAGTTAAATATTAACGAACAACAGACATTTTGCCGTTGAAGATTTGACCATTAACATTTAATCTGTAAATATAAGAACCGGATGCTACGCTTGCGCCGTTGCTGTTTGTAGCGTCCCAAGCGATAGTATGTCTTTGAGCGGTATAAGTACCGTTTGCCAAAGTTTTAACAACATTACCGTACATATCGAGTACTTCCAATTGAACATTAGCAGTTTCGTTCAGAACGAATGCGATTTCAGTTGAAGAAGTAACCGGGTTCGGGTAGTTTGCTTCGAGAACAACGTCGCCATTGTGGTTATATTCGATTTCGATTTCATTCGAATATACATCACATTCTGAGCCGTCGTTATCAACTTGGCGTAGTCTGTATCTGTAAGTAGTACCACTTACAACGTCTTTATCGAAGTGGCTGTATTGGTGTTCAACTGTCGAATTACCGATACCTTCAACAAAAGCAATTGAATTATATTCAGTTACTACTTCGTCATTTACCTGTGCTTTTTCTACATAGAAACCTTTATTATTGAGTTCAGATGCAGTAGCCCAGTAAATTTCAATACCGTTGTTTCTTGCATGACCGTCAAATGAATAGAATTCAACCGGAAGCGTCGGATCAGGATTGTCTGCAGTTGCAGGCGGGCAAGTTACAGTCGGATTAGCTGTACCAACCGAACGAGTACCGAAGTAAGGTCTGAACATTGGTAACCAAGTACCGCGAGTCAATGTATAAGTAACTCCGTCTTCAGGGCTAAGACCATAGTGATCAAGGTGAGCATAACCAGGATTACCTGTTGTGTTCATAAATCTGTTCCAAGCACCTGAACCGATTGTATTTTCATACGCAAACAAGTTATCATTTATAAGAACTGTATTGCTAACTGTTCTTAAGTCTTTATCTACGAGCAAGTTAGTACCTGCACCACCGATAGGACCACCTGTGTTGATAGGAGCCGGAATACTTACGCCGATTGTTCTCATACCCATTCTGTCTGCTCTACCACCAAGGTCAATACCCATAGAGTTACGCTGACCGATTGCAATCCAATATGTACCGGATTGTAATAAAATTGGGTTATCAAGTAAGTAAGTTACATATTTGTTATATCCGGTTTGACCTGTTACATCGTCTCTGCCGCGAACTCTTTCGATTTGCGAACCTTGTATTTGAGTACCAGGATTTGAGCCTTGATTGTTATATACGCTTAAGTAAATGTTATCGGTATTTACGTTCGCATCTGTAAAGAATGCTTGGAAACCATAGATTGTGTCGGCAGTCAATACATTAAATTTAACTGCGATCTGACCTGAACGGCCTGCACCTTCTGTAGCACCACCGCAACCATTAATTACTTCGTCAAAATATGTAGCCATCAAGCATTGACGTGCTGCGACATATTTACCATATCCACCGAAGTTCCAGCCCGGCAAACGAAGACCACGACCGGACATGTTTGCACCAATTGTTCCACTAACCTGGTTAGTTGCATTTGCTGAACTTGTAGCTTTTTCGTATGAATATACATCAGAGAATACCATTGTTACATCATGGTAGTTATAGTCGTTTGTTGTATCGATATCGATACCGTCAACTGCATTACCTACATAGTGAAGTTGTGAGTGTAATCTGTATAAACCAGGACCGTTTGTACGAGCATTCCAACCCGGCATATCAACTGTATAAGTAGTACCTGCTCTTAATACAGGAGCACTCTTATAGCGGCAATATACTGTATCACGTCCATCATTCTTTGTAATGAAAGTACGAATTACGAATGGTTTAGCATCGAGTGAAGAGTTATTGGACACAATAACGCTTACCGGAACGTTAGTAGCCTGTGATGCAGGAATTGCAGTATAAGGCCATTTGATTTTAACTGATGAAATTTCAACATCTGCTTCTTCTTGTTGAGAAATAACTGCTACGTTATCAACGATGAACGGATCGCGATCATCAGTAATTACGTTTTGGAAGTTACTTGCAAGAGCTGCATTAAAGTGGTTATATGCTACAACGTGTAATCTGAAACGGAAGTTTCTTGCACCATTGTTGCTTGCATTCAAGATGTATGAAGGAATCGGAATGAATATTTTTTTGTAATCGAAATCGAAACCATCATCATATCTATCAAAGCGGATACCTTGAGTTACTGTAAGAGCAGAGTCGGTAATACCTTCCAAGAAACCTAAGCAATGTCCACCACCACCATAAAGTGTATAAGCAGAAACACCAGCGATTTGTCCCGGAGCAGTTTGTTTATCGTGTTTTCTCCAATTATCTTCTTCGATATTTGTAATTTGCTGAATTCCGTCCGGACTTGGATATGCGAATTCGACTCTAAGTTCATCGTACCATTTAGAAGCAGCAACAACTGTATCCGCGCCACCTGCTAACGGATTGAATACACCTTCAGTAGCCAAGATAACCGAACGCGGTTCAGGACCTAATAATTGTGCATCGCAGAAACCTCTGTCGCGGTTTGTAGATTCGCTTTGAATTGATCTCTGAACAGACAAAGTCAGTACAGGATTTACTTTACCGGACAAGTTAATCGGGAATGAACGTAATTGGTCGCCTTCAGGAGTAAGCGGATTTTGATCTGCATCCCAATCGCCACCTTCTTCTGTCATTCTGTCTAACAATAGAGCCGGTGAATTCAAATATACGCCTTTTTCTTTAACATCCTGATATTGTCCTCTCGGAGCCAACGGATATAATGAGTAGTTATCTCCATCAATTGCTTCTGCACCCAAGTTAACCCATTTTAGTACACTTGGTACCGGATTTCCGTTTATAGCGTGGAATTCTGTTACGTCATCTTTGAAAGTAGTCAAACGAGTCATAACCCAAAGTCTTACTTCGCTTGTGTTATCGAAAGGCCACTTTTCCCCACTGTGTAATTTAGAAACCGGGTCAATTGTATCAGCAAAAATAGTGATTGTTAATCTGCCGTGATGCTTTGATTCAATTTCACTTGGTTCAAAAGGTCTGAAAGTAATTTGTGCAAAACCATACGGCGGAATACCGTTCATATCTTCTGTATAAGTAAGTTCTTCGGCGTTGAACGGATCATAATATCTTACTTTTTCGGTTGCATTCGGAATTTGGAGGCTCAATGTTGAGTCATTTACAGGAACGATTGCAGTAAATACTGTTTCGTCGCTTGCATCGTTTTTAATTCTCATACGAACCTGGAAGTTCAAATCCTGTGGTACATAGTTTACACCGGTTGTACCCTGAATTTCGTTTGTAAGATTTTGTACTGTAACAACAGCCTGAACTGCACCGATTTTTTCTTCGCCGGCGAGCAATTCATAATCCTTAACCTGGTCGGAAGGAATTTCTACGTTAAAGTCATTGTTTGCATTTGCATCTTGAGTTCTAACCATGTATTTTACATCATATACTCTCAAGTTGTTTTTGTGCTGTTTGAATTTAACTGCAACCGGACCGTTAGAATAAATTGCTGCACGTCTCGGATCTGCTGCATTATTAAAGTGTGTATATTGTTCATATTCGTTAGCCCACGGATAAGTACCGTTGGTACCGTCAAAATTTACGTGGCGGGCGAAGCCTCTAACGCCTGCGCATGTCATTGCCTGCATTGCCTGGCTACCTGTTAAGTTAGCTTTACTTGCAGCGATAACACCGCCTCTCATTCTTTCATATTGGAATGTAATTGAACTATCGATACGGTCAAGTACGACTTGGCAGCTTGCATCTACATAGTTTGCATCTTGAGTTAATACAGCATTAATCGGAGCAGCATAAGTTGTCTGCATCGGTGTTAGTGCTCTTGTACCGCCTTCAGGTTGTACGTTAATATAATAGATAATAAGTTTATCTGCTGCGTTGGAACGTTTGAACCAAACCTGAGAAAAATCTTCCGGTTCAGCATTATAAGGATTATATTGACGGAAAGCCAATGGTCCCCAGAAAGGTGCGATTAAGGCAGCCTTGTTTGCAGGCTGATAACCTGCCATACCTGCTGCACCCGGACCGTTTGCACGAATACCGCCGGTCTGATTCATTGTAGCAGTTTCACCACCTAATACAGCGTATTGATAACCGAAGTTATCAGGTAATCTTGTTTCTTCTGTTCCTAAGTCTGTTCTACCTCTGCCGGCTGCGAACCAGTCCATAGACATTGGGTCATAAGCAGTTTCAGAACCCGCAGGAATCTGAACATTGCCATCAGCATCATAGAAATATCTTCTGTTTGTAAGCGCGATTACACCATTAGTAGATACATAGAATGAATCGTAACGGATACCGTTAAAGAAGAAACCACGGTTTATACCCAGTGGAATAGGACCTGCAATTGCATTGTTGGTCGAATCTGTTGAGTATTCAAGACCGTGTTTAAAATAGCTTGCTCCGCTTGTAGGAACAGCCGGGTTTCTGAAAAAGCGCATACCTTCGCTCGGATTAAGAGCCCAATATGTGGAATCTTGCTGGCGAGGGCCGGAAAGAATTCTCCGCCATAGTAACGGTTCTTCATCTAAATCTACTATCTCAATATTTGGTCTCCAATAGTCCGGAACCGAATTCTCGCGACTATCTACAAAATAGTAGCCTGTCGAAATTGCGGGACTGTTGATCGGATTTGCCTGATCTGCATTAAACGGCGCGGGATACGTCGTTTGATTTGTAGGGTCAGAAACCTGATCGCTCAGTTCGCTCTTTCGCTGTAGTTCATCGTTTTTTGTATCGGCAGTCGCTTGCGAGAAGCTTGCGAGACACAGAAAACCGAAGAGCAGTAATAATTTCTTCATCGAAATCCTCAGTATAGAGTATAACATTATTAAATTAGTTTATATAAAAAAGTTTTTTTAATTTCAATATTTGCTCAAATTATGCGAACAAATAAATAAGGTATCATTTTTGGTATTATATTACTATTTATCCTATATTTTATAACAGTTCTACTAGCTTACCTTAAAAAACGCTACTTTACAATATTTAAAAATATGGATTTTTTTTGAAAGTTCCAAAACATATTTTCAAAAGAAAACAAATTCTCTGAAATTTTTTTCACCCTAAATTCCAATATTTTCGTAATTGCTTGTATTATAGCAGCTTACAAAATCAATATTTTTTGTAACTTTTTTTTCTATGTAATTGTTTTTTTTAAAAGAAATCGTCAAAAAACTTATTTACACTCTCAAAAATAACACTTTTTTCCAAATATTCCATTATATAACCAAATATTTTGCCAACTATTTATAAGTTCGCAAATACATATTGTTCCGCTTTTCATAGCCGATTTCGGTTTCGGGCCCGTGTCCGGGATAAATCTTGAAATCGTCCGGCAATTTATACAGTTTATTTAACACCGAATCCTGTATCGCGGCATAGTCGCCATCATCGAAATCCGTACGTCCGATGCTCTCGCGAAAAAGTGTATCGCCGGAGAAAACTGCACGTGCGCTTTCGCATTCAAAAGCAACGCTGCCGGCACTGTGTCCGGGCGTTTTCAGTACCTTAACTTCAATCGGGCCGAATTTCAGCATTTCGTTCGGCTTTAAATAGTGATCTACTTGGCAACTTTCGATTACAAACGGAAGTTCCCAGATAGTATTTTCGTTCGGATTTTTCAATCTATCGTCATCATCCCTATCCATATATATATTCAGGTTCATCTCGCGCTGAAATTTTCGTGCATCAGTCGAGTGATCCCAATGTCCGTGCGTCAAAAGCACGGCTCGGAGATTAACGATATTTTGAGCAACTGCTTGCGAAATCGCCGTAAAACTGCCCGGCGCGGCATCTATCAAAATTGCGTCCTCGCCATCAATCAACAAGTAGCACATTGTATCTAATGGTCCACAATCAAATTTCATTATATCCATAACAGCCTTAAATATATTTTGATTTTTTTTGTATAATCGCAAAAACGTATCAATAGAAAAAATATTGATACGTCTATAAAATCATAGTGGTTTTGTATAGTTTTAAATTTATTCGGTTAATAGGCTATGAAAGTATTAAAATTCGGCGGCACATCTGTTGAATTTGCCAAAAATATGCGGCAAGTAAGAGAAATTTTATCCATATATAAAGGAGAGAAAATTCTTGTAGTTTTTTCTGCATGCAGGGGCATAACCGATCTGTTGATCAAACTAACCGACTACGCAAAGAATCGCGATCTCAACGATATTACAGAAGTTCTCCATACAATTTACTCGCATCACGACCAAATTGTCGACGAACTTGACTTCAAAAACGAATTTGCACGCGAAGAGACGCAGAAAGAAGTTTCTATAATAAAAGGACAGTTGCGCGACATTGCACACGGAATCACTCTGCTCGGCGAACTTACCGAGCGTTCGAGAGCAAAAATTTTGTCTTTCGGTGAAATTCTCTCGACCACCATTTTCGCGCACTACCTCGCTTCGCATTTCTCACGTTCTGCGTTTTTCGACGCACGCGACGTAATGACTTTGCAGTACGATAACGAACGCTCAAGTGTTGATTTTACCTCTACTTTTGCCAAATGCAGTGCTATTCTTTCCCCGCATTTCAAGGAAAACGACATAATTGTTACGCAAGGATTTATCGGTTCGGACAATACCGGCAATTCTGCAGTACTTTCGCGCGGTGGCTCGGATTATTCCGCGGCAGTATTTGCCGCCGCACTCAGCGCAAGCGAAATTCAAATCTGGACAGACGTCCCGGGAATATGCACTTCCGATCCGCAGTATTTCCCGAATGCGCATACCATTCCGCAGATGACGTTTGCTGAAGTACGCAAACTCTCGTTCTATGGTGCAAAAGTTCTACATCCGGATACTGTCAGCCCGGCAATCGACTATAATATTCCGGTTCGCGTGCTGGACACTTTAAAACCGAACGACTCCGGGACATTGCTTCTTAACAATCCGCCAATTTCGACTCCGTACATCTCTGCAATTGCGATGAATCCGTATCTGTATATCTCTGAAACTAAAATTTCCGAATACGGGTTTGCCTCCGATCTGCGCCTAATACTAAACGGCGGAACGCTCTACGATTTAAACGTCTCCTGCGATCAAATGCGGGTAATCTACGCTCATCCTTCGTTATCGGAGCGTGCAAACCGGGCATATAACCATCACTATCCGGAGAAAAACATCGTCGGATATATTTTAGTCGGATATAATTTGATACCGACTCCGCTCAATATTGAATTATATAATGAAATTATGCGTATTGTATTGGAATATTCGCACGATTTATTGATGATTCCGTCAATTGATTCAATCGCTGTATACTGTTATCCGGAAAACCCGGGACAACTTTATCATGCTCTGCACGACTATATTATAAAAAAATTCGGAACAAATGAGAGCATAATAAACTAAAATTTTATTTATTCGTCTTTGAGTGTAATTATTTTTCAAACATAAGCGGCTCGGAATTTTTCCTCCGCATATTCAGGCATGATAAGAATTACAAACGATAGCGAAATACCACGTTTGCCGATAAAAAAGGCAAAAGAAACAATCGAAAACGTATTTGCCGGCGAAAACAAACCCGATTATATTGTCGATGTTATTTATGTCGATTCGGAATACATGACCGAATTGAATAACAAATATCTCGGGCACGAAGGCGATACGGATGTGATTACTTTCCCGCTAAGCGATGAGGGCGAAAATACAATCGAAGGCGAGATTTATATCTGCCCGAAAGTCGCAAAAGAGCAGGCGGCGGAATATAATGTTACGACAAATAACGAACTCATAAGACTTGCGGCACACGGCGCGCTTCACCTCTGCGGTTACGACGACGATACGGACGAAAAGCGCCTGATTATGCACAATCTCGAAACAAAATATATGGCTGACAAATTCTCGGAGGAATAAATGTACGACAAATTGCTGGACATAATCGCTTTCGTGATGACTGAAATCACCGTTAATAACAAATCTATTAAAGCGATAAACTACCAAAATCTCGAGGCTGCCGGATTTTCAAAGTCGGAAATCTCCGCCGCACTGAGTTGGCTGAACGACTTTCAGACATGCAAGCCGGACTATAATTTCGTGCATGTAAAAAAAGACGATTTATATGTGCGTATCCTCGACCGCACCGAACGCGAAATATTTACGCCCGACGCATGGACAGAACTAAACAATTATCTGAACCTCGGCGTAATCAACTACGAACAGTTCGAGTTTCTGATCGAACGCTTTACAGAAATGAATGTCCGAAACATGGACAAGTCAAACATTAAATCAGTCGTTGCCGCTGTAGTTTATACGCAGTCGATGACCTCAAAAAATGGCGGGAACGTTATCCTTCACGGTGGCGAAGCAATAAACTAAAAATTCGGCTTACGCAAAAATTTATACACTGTTCTTTAAGTCTTCGAAAAATAATCAGAATTAGTTTGCAATATAACACTTTCAAAAAAAGCGACCC
>JAQUZU010000042.1 GCA_028691175.1 Candidatus Kapaibacterium sp.
GCGTCGGTGGGAATTTGGCTGACGGGCTATTTTGCGGACAGCCCGGAGTGGCGCACCACGGGGCGACTGTTTGCCGAGACTCTCGTGCTTGCGGCGGCGGTGAATATGGGGCTGAAATATGCGCTTGGGCGGAGCAGACCCTGCTTAGAAGAGGGAAATCACCGCTTCGGATTTGCCGAAATTGACGATTCGAGGCAGTCTATGCCGAGCGGACACACGACTACTGCGTTTGCCGCTGCAACGGTTCTTTCCGAGAGAATTGGTAATATTTACGCTTCAATTGCATTATATGCGCTTGCCTGTGGAACTGCGTGCGAGAGGGTAATTGCGGACAGGCACTGGTTTTCGGACGTGATTCTCGGGGCAGAAATCGGATATTTCTCTGCTCACGCAATTTGCGATGTCTCTGAGCGAAAGCAGAATAACCGAGATGTCGTATTCCTTCCGCTTATTGCACCGGATTATGTGGGATTTCAGACTTTTGTCCGTTTTTAATTTGATGATTGGGCGGCGTGGTGGAGGTATCAATTAATTGAAAATTACGAATAATTACAATTTTGAAGGGCAAGAGGGCAGACACACGGGTCTGCCCCTACGGAAATCTTTTAACGTATAGAAGGGGATTGCGAGTCAAGCCCGCAATGACGAGTAGATGTGAAAGTTCGCTCGCATTCGCACATCACATAAACACATTCTGTACGAGGAGCATATATATGACGGTGCCGACAAGGATTGAGATCAGAGGGTTTCTTTTCCAGAGCTGCAGGGCGACTGTTACCGCGGTGGCGATTAACTCCGGAATGCCGTGCGGAGCTGCAAGCGGGTTGACGTTATTGAAGCAATAGACGATAAGCATCGCGATAGCCGCCGGAGAAATTACTTTGCCGATATAGAGCACTATGCTTGGCGGATTGCCTTTGCCAAATACGATAAACGGGAAAGCACGGATCAGAAAAGTCGTTACCGCGACTGTAAGCATTACTACTAAAGCGTAGAATGTGTCGGTCATTTTGCGCCTCCTTTCATGGCGAGAGTATGCTTATAAGTAGTGTCGAAACGTGGTCGAAGGAGAATAAAACTCGTCAGAATCAGTGCAATTGCAATTATGAGCATGTAGTCCGTGCCGAAAGCAATTCTGCAGAATATAGTCGCTCCTGCACCTATAATCGACGGTATTCGGTTCGCTTTTTCGAGGCATTGGTCAGTTAAAATCACGATAAACAGAGCTGTCATCGCAAATTCGATGCCCATTGTGTTGAATTTAATCAGGTCTCCGAGTATCGCTCCGACAGTGCACCCGAATATCCAGTAGAAGTGGTCGAGAGCCGAGATTGCAAGGCAGTAATCATCGGAATTTTCGCCCTCGGGACATTTGTTTTCGATTTGCAGAGCATAGGTTTCATCGCTCAGCGTAAGTATCATATAGAGCCGTCTCGGGAGTTTCAGGCGACGGAAACGCTCGATTAGCGACAGTCCGTACATAGCATAGCGCAGGTTCAAAAGTATCGTTATTATGACGATTTGCGGAATTGTGCGGACGTTATTAATCAGGTCGGGCTGCATGTATTGGATTGCGGCACTCTCCGTGATGAACGCGGCGAACATCGCCCAGAGGAAATTCAAGTCCGTTTTTGCAGCGAGCAAAATGCCCGCACCCATGCCCATCACGCTATAGCCCATTAAAACAGGTAGCGAACTGATGAATGCGGCTTTAAATACTTTCTTTGTTATCATGTAATTCTTTAAAATTTATATGGTTGTTTATATTCACATATTTCATTGTTTTTTCGGGCTGAAAGCCATTCAAAATTTACACAGTGCACTAAAACGGGAGCTTGTTTTTATAAGCGTCTCTGAACTGTTTCATTCGTAATGCGCGGATAAAGTAAATCATTATCACTATATAGAAGAGCATCACGCAAAGTCCCGCAAAAAGCCCTACATAAGACCATACGTCCGAGCCGCTGCCTGCGGGCGTGAAATCAAGCGAGAACTGCCAGATTTTTACCCAAAAAACACTTGCCGCACCTACGAGAATCAACATTATGTATGCCAGGACATTGACCGCACCAAGTGCCCAAGTCTTGAATTTGCGGAACGACGCACCAACATAAATTGTGAAAACCGCGAACGCCGTGCATGCCGCGCCTCCGCCCAAAAGCATGCCAATAAACGTGATTACACGCTGTAAAATCGGGCTTGTACCTGCATTAGCCTCGATAGCCCCGCGATACTGTGCAAGCACAAAATAGAGCATTACGGCCCATATTCCGACGATTAACAGAATAACGCCGGTGAGAATCCACATTGTACTGATTGAACTAACGAGCGACGTTTGTCGCTTTGCCGGAGAGAGTTTTGGTAATTTCATGTTGTACCTTTATTTATCCGTTAATAGCAGAGTTGCCTTTATAAATGAATCAATGTCGCCGTCCATCACTGCGTTGATGTCTGTGCGCTTAAGTTCGCTACGGTGGTCATTTACCATGGTGTAAGGCTGAAAAACATACGAGCGAATCTGACTGCCCCATTCTATTTTCATCTTGCTACCCTCGATGCGGGCTTTTTCTGCCATTTCCTCCTCGAGTCGCTTTTGATATAAACGGGATTTTAGCATAGTCATTGCACGTTCGCGATTTTGCAGTTGCGAGCGCTCTTCCTGGCACGACACGACAATTCCGCTCGGAATGTGTCGCAATCGGACTGCGGTTTCTACTTTATTTACATTCTGCCCGCCTTTTCCGCCGGAGCGGAAGGTATCCATCTCGACATCTGCGGGATTTACGACTATATCGACATTATCATCTACTACAGGGCACACGAACACGGATGCGAATGAAGTATGGCGTCGAGCATTCGAATCAAACGGAGAAATGCGCACCAAGCGGTGCACGCCGTTTTCGGTTTTTAGATAGCCGTATGCAAATTTGCCTTCTATTTCGATTGTGGCGGACTTTATGCCCGCACCGTCGCCGGGGAGTTCGTCCGCAAGATATACTTTATAATTGTGGCGTTCGCCCCATCGAGTGTACATTCTGAGGAGCATTTCCGCCCAGTCCTGGGCTTCGGTTCCGCCTGCTCCGGAGTGAATTGTAAGCAGAGCGTTTCGGCTGTCGTCTTTATCGGATAGCAGGTTTCGGATTTCGAGGTCGGAGATAACCTCCTCGACGCGTTCAATTTCGGCGTTGATTTCGCCCTCAAGGGTTTCGTCTTTGTCCTCTTCGGCGAGCATGATGAGTGCTTCAGCGTCCTGAACAGCGGTTTTTCCTGCCTGCCAGATGTTGATCCACTCTTTCAATTCTGAAATATCCTGCATTATGTGCTGTGCATTTTCAGAATTATCCCAGAAGTCAGGAGACTCGCTTATCTGCTGTAATTCTTTTATTTTCTGCGACTTAGCATCGAGGTCAAAGGAACCTCCGCAATTTTTCGATTCGCAAGTTAAAATTTTGAGCTGTTTCTTTCTGTGGTTCGAACATTGTTCTGCCTTATAATTTCGTATTCAGTTATATAAAGACGTCAGCGTGCAATAATTATTGTTAAAGAGCGTCTCTGATATCGCATAATTAATGTAATAAGTGATATGGACAGATTACACATAAACGAAATTTTTTATTCGCTGCAGGGCGAGGGAACTCGCGCCGGAATGCCGTGTGTGTTTGTGAGGTTTGCCGGGTGCAATCTGCACTGCGTCTGGTGCGATACGGAGTATTCCCGGCGGGCGGATAGTGCAAAACTTGCGATGACCCGCGATGAACTTATGGCGAAAATCCTCGGCTATAACTGTGAATTTATTGAGTTTACAGGTGGCGAACCGATGCTCGAGCCTGCTCTGCCGGAAATTACGAAAACTCTCTGCGAAATGGGCTATACGGTTGCAATCGAGACCAACGGCTCGATTATGCTGAACGAACTCGACGGCCGTGTTGTTAAAATTGTCGATGTGAAATGTCCCGGCTCGGGGTGTGCGGAGAGCTTTCTGCTCGAAAATATCGATTTCCTGAGATGCCGCGACGAGGTGAAATTCGTGATTGCTTTGCCGAATGACTTGGATTTTGCACGTGATTTTGTCCTGCATCACAACCTCTCCGGCAAGTGTGGTGCCGTGCTTTTCTCTATTGTGCCCGGCAGTCTTTCGCTTAAAGATGTAGCGGATTTTATCCTGCAAAACCGTTTAGACGTCCGCCTGCAGGTACAGTTGCATAAATTAATCTGGGGTGCCGATGCCGTCGGCGTTTAATTGAAAGGTGAATTATGGAAGAAAACATAAAAAATAACTGGAACGCGATTTGTGACCGTGCAAAGAAAGCGGCTGAGGCTTGCAATCGCAATTTTGACGAGATTCTCGTACTCGCAGTTTCGAAAACTCATCCGCACTCTGCGGTGCTCTCCGGAATGGACTGCGGAATAAAAGAGTTCGGCGAAAACTATGCCCAAGAACTAAAGGATAAACATCAACTCCTTGCAGATAAAGGACTTACGCAACCTGTCTGGCATTTCATCGGACATCTTCAGACGAACAAGGTGAAGTATATTGCGCCGTTTGTTTCGATGATTCATTCGGTAGATTCGCTAAAACTTGCCGAGGAAATCTCGCGTCAGGCGGGCTTGCACAATCGCACAATCGACATTTTGCTTCAGGTGAATACTTCCGGCGAGGACTCCAAGAGCGGATGTGCTCCGGAAGAGATTTTCGATCTGGCTCAGGGTGCGCTCGAAATTCCGAATATTCGCGTTCGCGGTCTGATGACAATCGGCTCGTTTTCGGAGGATAAAAATGTGTCTATACGGGAATTTTCGCTGCTTCGTTCGCTTCGCGACGAACTGTGTGCGCGGTTTCCGCAGGCAGACTTCCGCCATCTCTCGATGGGCATGACGCACGATTTCGATACTGCAATCGCACAGGGGGCGACCATTGTCCGCGTTGGTACCGCGATTTTCGGTGCCCGCGATTATAGTAAATAACCCACATTCGTGGGATTACCGGGAGGGGGGGGCAGCACCCTCTCTTACGGGCAGATAGGTTGCTGCCGCCCGCGTCATTGCGGGCTTGACCCGCAATCCCTTTCTTATGTACAGAAAGATTTCCGTAGGGGGCGGATGATATCCACCTCTACATTTTTTATATATATACTTTTGTAAATATATAAAAATGCCTCGCTATCGGGGGAAAAGTTGATAACAAGGCATGCAGCATAAAGAGGAAGAGACGGTTAAAAACCGTCGAGCGAAAGACGAGACTCGAACTCGCGACCCCGACCTTGGCAAGGTCGTGCTCTACCAACTGAGCTACTTTCGCTAATATTCAAAGAACAAGCATTCAACCGGCTCTACTCTTTAAGAGAGAGAGCGAAAGACGAGACTCGAACTCGCGACCCCGACCTTGGCAAGGTCGTGCTCTACCAACTGAGCTACTTTCGCAATATATTTGATGTCAATTTCCGGAGCAAACTCCGCGTTTGAGCGAAAGACGAGACTCGAACTCGCGACCCCGACCTTGGCAAGGTCGTGCTCTACCAACTGAGCTACTTTCGCATTGCAACTTTCATTGCTCTTATTATCAACCGTCAATCAACTTGACGAATACAAAATTACGGTTTTTTTTTGAATTATGCAAGTAAAAAATTAATTTTTTCAAATTTATGTTTTATTTGACTAATTTCTTGATTTCCGTTTCAAATATCGCTTTCTAATACGCGATTATACTATCAATATGCGTGCCAAAGTCTGCTGTTAGAACTCTTTTCGCAAGCGTGCAACGGGAATATTTAGCTGTTCGCGGTACTTGGCGACTGTTCGGCGTGCGACGTTGTAGCCCTGTTGCTTCAGTACGTCGGCGAGTTTCTCGTCGCTGAGCGGCTTGGCTTTGTTTTCGGCATCGACAGTGCTTTTCAGAATTTCCTTTATTACGCGTGTCGAGACTGCCTCGCCGTCGTCGTTTGTAAGCGACTCGCTGAAGAAATAGCGCAACTCGAATGTTCCAAACTCCGTCTGGCAGTACTTTCCGTTGACAATTCGGCAAATCGTAGAAATATCAAGTCCGGTATCTTCGGATATTTGCTTATAAATCAATGGCTTAAGTCCGCTTGTTCCAATATCGAAGAAATCCTTCTGGCGAAATGCAATTGCAGTCATAACCTGTAGCATGGTGCTTTTGCGCTGCTTAATCGCCTGAATGAGGAATTTTGCGTCCTCGTATTTTGATCGAATCCAGTTAATAGCCTCGCGGTTCATGTTGATTTGTTTATAAGCGAGTTCGATGCCGCTTTCGTCCGCAGCCGCCTGATTTTGCGCTTCGACCTCTTCTTTTCTGGCTTTTTTGAGTTTTGCGTCGCGGCGAATTTTGTTATACGCTTCATTGACTTGCAGGGTCGGAATACGGCTGTCATTCACGGTTATGGTTAGCGCACCGGTTTTCTCGTCTTTTCCGATCATAAAATCGGGAGTAACGGCGTTGGCTTCGTGAGCAAAATCGAATCCTGCCGGCTTCGGGTTTAGTTTTTGTATTTCGTCGAGTGCTTCGCGGAGATAATCCTCGGTAACTTCAAACTGTTTCAGGATTTCGGGATAATGTTTCATCGTGAACGGCTCGTAAGCATATAGCAAAATCTCGTGAGCAAGTTTCTGTGCGGCGTTTAATTTCGGCAAAACTTCGAGTTGGGCGAGCAGGCATTCGCGGATATTTCGCGAAGCAACTCCCGGCGGATCGAGGTGGCGGATAACGGTAATTATTTTTTCGGTATCTTTGATGGATACATGTTGCAGATAATGGTCATCTTTTGCGTTATAAACTTCGTCGTCTTCGTCGTCGAAAATAAATTCGACAGCATCGCGTTTATTGCGATTTACAATTTTCTTCGCTTCGTCGCTGATAGCGAATTGCAGAGCGGGATTAGATGATTTCTCGGCTTCGATTTTCTTTTGGTCGGCTTGCTCGGCTTCGCGTTGCTTGGCGTTCAGTTCGTCGATATCATTGTTTGTGCGAGCGGTAATTTCCTCTTCTAAACTCATATTCGCGTATTCGTCGTGCGGGAAATATTCGCTGTCCTGCAATTCTTCGCGTACTAAATAGCCGGCTCGGTTAATACTGCCGAGAATGTAATCGGCGAGCATGATTTCCTCCTCGGTCAGGTTGAGTAACGAAATCTGCTTCTTCAGTTCGTCAATGAAAGAAAAAGTATCTTTTATTTGGAACGGCTCGAAATCGTCGTCATTCTGGGCTCCTTTGTTTGCGTTCGGCATATCCGAATCGTCCTGCCAGATCATCTTGTAGAACTCGAACGGGTCAGCTTGGTCGTCTATCATAGACTTCGGGTCTGCCATTGCGTCACTTGGGATGTCAGACTTGATTTCGGAGGGCATTGCCTCGCTCAGGAAGTCCTGATTTGTCTCCGGTGCGTAATCGTTTGCGTCCGAACTGCTTGCAATATCGTATTCTTCGAGTAGCGGGTTAGCCTCAATTTCTTGCCGGATATGCTGTTCGAGTTGGACAAGTGGCAACTGGAGCAGTTTCAGGTATTGGATTTGCTGCGGAGTCAGAGTCTGCGACAGCGTAGTCTTCATATTTAACGATAATTGCATGTTTTTCCCCCTTCTTGAATTATTCGCTTTCCGCGAGATATTTCTTCAGTGAATTATACCATTCGGCACCATAAGCGCGAATTAGCGCGTCTCGAAGCGAATCAATCAGTGCAATATTGTTTTTTTGTCCGCATTCGCGTGCGTCCGCACATTCGTCAATCTCGCAATAGTGCAATACCGGCGAGCCGAAATGCTTTACGCGAATCGGGAAGAGGTGACACGAAATCGGTTTGCGGAAGTCGATTTCGCCTTTCAAAAATGCCTTTTCGAAAGCGCAGAGTGCCTTGTCGCCGTCATAATAGACGAAAACACAGTCGCGATTATTTATGCACACAGTCGTGCGACAGCCGCGTCGCCCTTCATACATGCCGTTTTGCTCGATATAATTTTTCGAACGCTCGCTCAGGTATTTCATGATTTTCGGGTAATTTTCTTCGATTTGTTCGACCTCGCTGTCGAGGAGCGGCGCACCGTATTCACCCGGAAAAGTGCAGCAACTGCCCTTGCATTTTTCTAAGTCGCAACAGAATTTTTTTTCTACTACGGGATCTTCAATTAATATATTCTCAAATGATATCAAAGCTGTTTCTTCTTTCTTTATAAGCATTTTTTTATATACAAATATAAGAAAATGTAGTTTATTTGCAAAGAAAATTTTCAAAAATCGCAAAATTGGCTTAAAGTTTGATAGGAGAAAATATTGTGAAACAACGCACGGGGATAACTATGCAAAAATCCGAAATTGATGGCGATATCGCCGAATATATGAATTTCCTGAAGTTCGAAAAAGGGCTCTCGGAGAATACGCTCGTGGCATATTCGGCAGACCTGGCGAAATATTCCGGCTATCTGGCCGGCGAAGGCATTGCTTCGGCAGAGGAGGTAACGGCAGCGTTGCTGAGCAATTATTTCTATATGCTATGCGATATAGGGCTGGAAATTACTACTCGCGCAAGATATCTCTCCGTGATTCGCGGGCTGCACAAATATCTCTATGACGAAAAGAAAATCTCCGCCGATGTATCGGACATAATGGAACTCCCGAAGAAACGCCGCGAAATACCGGACGTCCTGAGTTATCTCGAAATTACAAAACTGCTCGACGCGGTAAATACTGAAAAACCGAAAGGAATTCGCGATCGCGCAATCCTCGAAACACTTTATGCATGCGGGCTGCGAGTCTCGGAACTAATCGATTTGAAGCGCCGCAACCTGATGTTCGAAGACGAAATTATCCGCGTAATCGGCAAAGGCTCGAAAGAGCGAATCGTCCCGATAGGTGCCGTGGCGATCGAGTGGATAAATCGCTATCTATGCGATGTGCGACCGGGTTTCTGCACTGCAGAGGGCGCCGGCGACGTGGTCTTTATTAACCGGCGGGGGCAGGCACTGACGCGAATTTATGTCTGGAAAATGCTGAAAGAAACTTGTCTGATTGCCGGTATCGAAAAAAATGTACACCCACACACTCTGCGGCACAGTTTCGCAACTCACCTGATCGAAGGTGGGGCAGACCTCCGCGCCGTGCAGGAAATGCTCGGGCATGCCGATATCGGTACTACACAAATCTATACGCATATCGACGACGAATTCATTAAGGAAGTTCACCGTTCATTCCACCCAAGAGCGTAGCATACGGATGCGAGTGAATAACGGACGCACGTCCGCATAAAAAAAGAGGGACGACAAATTGCCGTCCCTGTGAAATTAATCTAAAACAAACGCAGTCTGCTATTTCTTTTTAGAGATTTTTATGGCGTCAGGGAAATATTTCGTTGCGTCCATCATCTGGCGGTCTAAGCCGGAGAATATCTGCATTGATTTATTGCGATCCCAGAGGGTGCGCGCCATAGTTGCTTTAATTGAAATCTCGAGGAAGTCGCGGTCTTTCTTCGCTTGGTCTGCGTCCCACTTGATGCCTTCCTTTTCGGTCATTTTTCTGAAGTCCTTCATCATGGCGTCTGTGATTTTGAAGTCGTGCAGAAATGCCTTGAAGTTGTTCTCGTATTTTGCCTTAAAGTCTTTGTTTTCGCTGAGGAATGCGTCCGTATATGTGAAGAATATACGCTTCATGCGGATTTCGCGGCTCAGCATGGTGATGGTATCGGCTTTGATGATAACGTCCGGAGTGATTCCGCCCGCACCGAATACCGTGCGCCCGCTGCGTGTTTTGTATAGTGGCAGAGAGTCGAATTTGATTTTGTCTTTTTCGTTCTTAGCCTTCTCGTTGAATTTTTCTACTTGCTGTTTTAGTTTGTTCAGAGAGTGGTCGATATATGAGCCTTCTTCAAGTTCGAGGCGTCCGGACAGGTTTCTGTAGTCTGATTTATCTGCATAGCTTCTCTGGATACATCTGCCGGAAGGCGTGTAATAACGAGAGATTGTAAGGCGGAATGCGGAGCCGTCGCCGAGCGGATACTGGCGCTGAACAAGTCCCTTGCCGAATGAAGTCTCGCCGATGATTAATCCGCGATCTTGGTCTTGAATTGCTCCGGAAACGATTTCGCTCGCAGATGCCGACCCTTCATTTACAAGCACGATAACCGGAATATTTTCCCAGGTATTGCCGTTTGTGGCGATAAATGCGTCGTTAAATTCGGGCTTTCTGCCGATTGTATATACGATTGTGTCGTTGTTGCCGAGGAATTCGTCTGCAATTTTATATGCTTGATCGAGATAGCCTCCCGGGTTATAGCGCAAGTCGAGGATGAGTTTTTTCATTCCCTGCGTTTTCAATTCGCTAAGTGCAGTCAGCATTTCATTGTGCGTTGTAGCCATAAATCTGTTTATGGAAATTACGCCTATGTCTGTACCGTCGATTACAAAACTTGATTCAACGGAGTTCAACGGAATTTTGTCTCTCACAACCGAAAATTTCATTAAATCTTTAACGCCGTTGCGTTTGATTTCGAGGACGACAGTAGTGCCCTTTTCGCCGCGCAATTTTTTCGGGACGTCGGATTGCTTAATGCCGACTACGTTTTCGCCGTCGACTTTGACGATTTTATCGCCGGACTGAATGCCCAAGGCTTCGCTCGGACCGCCTGAAATCGGCGATACGACGGTCAGAGTGTCTTCAAGTATGGCAAATTCGATGCCTACGCCCTCGAAACTGCCCTGGAAATCTTCATTTACGCCCTTCATTTCTTCGGCAGTGAGATAAACGGAGTGCGGGTCTAATTCTTCGAGCATTCCGCGGATAGCCGCCTCGGTTAGTTTCTGTGTATCAACTTCATCGACATAATTGCGCATTGCCATATTGAGGATGCGGTCAAATTTCTTGACTTGGTCGTATACGTTGTCGCCGGATATTAACGGCTGAAATAACAAGCCCAATACAATGCCTATGAGGACTGTACCGCCTGTAATTAAATATTTACGCATCATTTCTCCAGATGTATTTGTTATGATTTCGTTTTCAACTACAAAAATAGCGAATTTTATCGATTAATTATAAACTTTCTCGTTAAACTCTTGTCGCCGGAGCCTAATTTAACAAAATATGTGCCGGAAGGATAATCCGAGTAACCGAAATTGAACTCAAAAAGTCCGCTTGACATCTCGCCCGCGAACAGTTCGGCAAGCATATTGCCCGATACGTCATATAAGACGATTTTTGTGGCGTTTGGTTTCGGCAAACCGAAAATGATTTTACCGGATTCGTTTGCTTCATCGATTAAAATGTTATCGAATATCATTTCATCAACTACTTTAGACAGTGTGAGCGTAACCGGCAGGCCGCATTTGGTCGTGCTTTCGCCCTCGATTGTAACTGCAGTTGTCGTCAATGGTACTCCGAGCGTGTAGCAGTTTGGCGAAATATTCAGCGTGTCGAATAATATTTCTTCGGCGGAAATCGGGTTCGTGCAGACTATGAGGTCGTGGGACTCGTTCGGGTAAATCGTCATCGGCAGTTGCGATTGCGGAATTGAAAATCTCTCGCCGACCAAAAGACGAATGTTTTGGTTCGAAAGTTCATATGGCAGAAAACCTGTGTTCGAGAGCGTTATTTGACTGCAAATCTGCGTGCCGACCGTTACGCTGTCTATGACGTTATCGACGCCCAGCACGTAATCGACATGAAGCGTGCGCCCCTGAATTGTGTCCGCTATGGTTGTTTCGTTGTTTTGAATATCAATGATTCTGATTGCATATATGCCGTCCTGTGTCGGGTCGATTAATTCTGCGGAGATTGTCGCGCTTCTTTGTCCGTAATAATCTGTAGGAAGGGTTACTTTTACGTTCTGCAGTTGCTCCTGAATTACCCGGATTTCGCTCAATCCCTCGGAGTCGCCGAGTTCATCGCTGATTGTGCAGGTGTGGCGGAAACATTCCTGTTCGAAGGTAATCGATGGAGGAATTGTATCTTTTATGTCGTTCATTTCCATTCCGCCTACGTAGCCATAAGAGTTTGCATCGCCGTAGCCGACCACATACAGTCCGCATTTGCCGTCAGAGGTAAATCTGTGCACTCCGTCGGAAGATGTGCGTACATAATATGAATAGTCTGTATTTGCAATCGGTGTAAAGTTTGAAGTTCCGAGTGCAGAGTTATCGATTCTGCAACTTGCAATATTTTCGTTCGGTGCTACAATTATGATATATTGATCCGTGAAAACCGATTCGCTGCTTTCGTATTTCTGCATGTTCATAAGCAGAGATTCGCGGATAAATTGCTCTTTCGGCGGTAAAATCAGAAATAGCGGGTCGCTCTTATAAATTGTCTGCGTGCTAGCCCGTGTTTCCGAACTGCGTTTATATTGTGCGACTAAAATTTGCTCCTCGGCGCTGATCACGATCGGTTTATCCAAAATATCACGTTCGATGAACTTTCCGGCGTTTATGGTTACTTTTTCCCCGTCAATATCGACGATATTTCCGTCTGCGGCGGATAGTATGCGATAGACGTCGTAATAGTCTTTTGCAATGTTGCTTGGCTGCGGAAACGGGATAACAATCGCGTCTTTGCCCCAAGTATGCAGAGGCGGAACCTGAGCCGAAAGCATGTCTCGCGAGGAGTAATAGATGCGCTTATTGCTCGGAACTGTTGCGCGTTGCTGTCCGCCGAAAACCGCGATTTTTTTATTTGACGAAATGAATGTACCGGTAAGGTCTTTGCTGTTGATTGATTCCCGCGACTGTACGAGATATGCCTCTCCGGCATTCAAATTTTGCGAAAAACGGGTTGTTCTGCCGTTTGCAGTAGTTGTGGCCGGTGTTATTTCCACCGTAGTGCCGTCTTCGATTGCCACAATTGCAAATTCACTCGGCGTGTATGGACTGATATTGTCGGAATAATATGCCATAACGTAGTATTCTGTGCCGAGTACGTCGTCCGGATATACGAGGAATGCGTCGCTGGATTTTGTAGATGTGCTTAGTCCGTAAACGTTGATTTCGTGGTCTGCAATAATCTCAACCCCGATTTTGCTTGGCGCTTCTTCATTGCTCGGAGGAGCCGGATCCCACATAAACATTTCGCTGTTATATTCGCCGACTAATTCGTGCCTATAGTGATAGTATGCGAGCGAGTATGCCCGCGAAACGTCTGTAATTGCCAGCGTTTTAGTCTCGACCTGGTTATTTGCGTTCGTAAATTTCACCGTTACGTTTGTCGGTTCTTCCGCAGTTATATATACATAAACGCTGTCTACATCTTCGGTAGAGGGCGAGTGGAAGTTAGGAATAAATGTAAAGTGGAAATTCTTTCCCTTGGTGTCGAAGGACTCGGCCTGCATTTTGCCGGACGGCAAAAATATGCATAGGAACGCAAATAGCGGGAGCATTACGCTGTATTTTTTTAAAGCGAGAAAGTGGTTCATAGTACTTTTTTCCGTATTTTTGTTATACTCTGTTTTTATCAATATTAGTATAACTCATTGGATAAAAAAATATTTTAAAAAAATATAAAAAATCGACAATTGAAATGAAAAAGCTACTCCACGATGAAATTCTGCAAGAAAGATTTACAAACGAGCAGGCACTGCATGCCGCGCGCAATCCGGTATCGCTGTTGCTCGATAATATTCGAAGTCTGTATAATGTAGGCTCGCTATTCCGCACTGCGGACAGCGCCCTTGCCGAAAGTCTGATTATGACCGGATATACGCCACATCCGCCACGCGAGGAAATTGCCAAAACCGCACTCGGGGCGGTCGATTCCGTGCCGTGGAAATATTTTAAAGACCCGATCGAAGCAGTTGCATATATGAAAAGCCTCGGTAAAAAAGTCTATGCACTCGAACTGACCGACAAAAAACGCTACTACGATTCGCTCACTGCGGCGGACTTTCCGCTCTGTATTGTCCTCGGAAACGAACTTACCGGCATTGCGGACAACGTCCTCGCCGAGTGCGACGACTCAATCGAAATCCCGATGTATGGTGTGAAGCACTCGCTGAATGTAGGAGTTGCCGGCGGAATTGCTCTCTTCGAAGCAGTCCGAGCCTGGCGCCAAATAAAAAAATAAACTTCCGGTAAAGGTAACACCGGTTACATCGGATTTCGTAATCCGGCGGGGAGAAATGTATTTCGCTGTAACTGCTGTTACATTTACATGCAGGGAAGTACCACCTCGATCAAAAAAATTCGTGCATAGGCGTTAACCTATGTTTTTCTACTGTTTACCGAAAAAAAGTTGAATTTCTCGATTTTCTTGTATATTTTTGAGAATTATTATAATCGAATAGTTTGAGAGCGTATGAAAATAAGAAATTACATAATGATCGTCTTGGCAGTTCTTGGTCTCGCGTCGTGCATAAATATTCGGACGGAATATCCGCAAATCACTTTCTATCAGCTCAGCGGCGAACCGTCGATAATCTCGACCGATATGAAAATTGATGCGGCACTGCAGATCCGGGATGCGGAAGTAGCGGACGGAATCGACACCGACCACCTTATCGCGATGTCTGAAAATGCAAAA
>JAQUZU010000181.1 GCA_028691175.1 Candidatus Kapaibacterium sp.
GCTTCGCTGAAGCTGACACCAAGCGAGGAACTGCCGTATTTGCGTGTGGGATATTTTCAGCCGGCATTCGGACTTAAAAATCCGGACATGACAGACCTCGACAGACGTGTTGCCGGAATCGACGGTTCGATTAATTTGTTTGCACCGGATTTTGCGGATCTCGGTGTGGAAATCGGCTACAACTCATTGAGTTGGCTGACTTTGCAGGTAGGACTTTTCAACAATCAATCTCTAAAAAAAGTGTCTGTTTTCGGCGATATTGTTTCGCTCGTTCCGGATAACGACAAACTTGTATCATCGAAAATCGTAATTCATCCGCAGGATTTCCTCGCGGATTACATTCAGGATTTCTATTTTGGATATTCGAATTCAATATGCGGAGATTTTGTTTATAACACAGCGTTTGTAGCGGTCTCCCCGCTAGAAGACCTGCTTATGCGTTTCGTATTTTCTCATAGTAACAAGCACGGGACACGCCTGACACATGGTTATATTCTCGATATGTCATACATCATTATGCCGGGGTTATTTCTCACTGCAAAAGGACAATACGGCACAAACGAAATGCTGTGGGACAAAAATACGAACAAGTATCTGCTTTCACCGGATATAAAGCAACTTACCCTTGGAGCACGCTGGTTCGTTATGCCGCACGTCGAATTTTTGCCGGAATATCGCTTCATGCAATCAAGCGAATTTAAATCTTGGCGCTGGATGTTCCAATTGCACTTATATTATTAATGCACAAAAAAATAGAGACGCATTTTTCTTGCGTCTCTATACAAATTATATTCTTTTTCGCACGGCGAAACCCCGGCTATTTCCACTCCAACGCATCAGCCGCCTGCTGAGCATATGAAAGTGTCTCCTGTATGTCATCGCCGAGAGCAGTTATGTGCCCCATTTTGCGACCTTTGCGGCATAATTTTTTATTATACAGGTGCAGTTTCGCATATTTAAAGTTAAGCATTTCCATTACATTATGCGGAACGCCGATTCCGTCGCAATTACCGAGCAAATTAATCATTACTGCAGCCGGCTTTACCATTTCTGTAGAACCGAGCGGAAGACCAAGCACGGCACGAATGCAGTTTTCATACTGCGAAGTTTCGCACCCTTCGATTGTATAATGTCCGGAATTATGCGGACGCGGTGCAATTTCATTTACAAGCACGCTATCATCGGCATCGAGAAATAATTCAACCCCGAAAACGCCCACGCCACGAATCGCCTTCACGCACGCAACAGCAACATCTTCCGCTTTCCGGCGGATTTCTTCGCTGACTTCTGCCGGAGCGATAACAGTATGGCAAATATGATTTTCCTGTACTGTTTCCACACACGGATAAACCGCAACTTCGCCCTCTACGCTGCGAGCAACCATCACAGCGAGTTCTTTTTTGAAGTTTACAAATTTTTCGGCAAGAAGTGGTTTTCCGATAAATTTATGGAACGCTTCTTTTATGTCGTCTTGATTATTTACCGTAAAATTTCCATAGCCGTCATAGCCGAGCAAGCGAGTTTTCAGCAAAAACGGATAGCCGTAATTTTCGCCGAATTCAATTGCGTCATCCGGCAGATTAATCTCTGCAAAATCCGGTACAGGTATTCCGGCTTCGGCAAAAGTCGTCTTCTGGACAAATTTATCCTGAATTTTATCCATTGTGGCAGACGACGGATAAACCGCAATTTTCTTCTCGATTTCGCGCAAAATTCGCGTATCGATGAATTCGTTTTCAAGAGTTACAACGTCGGAAACTTCTATAAATTTCTTTAAATCTTCCTCATTTGTCCAGCCGTTCGAAAATTCCGCTTGCGTCATATCTCCGGCAGGAGTGCCGGCTTCCTTATCTATCGTAGCAATATTTAGTCCCATTCGATATCCTGCCAACGCCAGCATTTTCGCTAACTGCCCGCCACCAAGAATTCCCAAAACAAGCGGTCTGTCGCCCTTTTTTGATTTAAGCATTTATTTCTCCATTTCTATCAATTCAATCAAAATTATATCATTTATTCAAATGCAAAATTCGCTCTTTTACTTCATTCAAACACCATTCCGGCGTACTTGTTGCACCGGTAATTCCTACGGATTCAACTCCGTCAAACCAACTTTTTTCGAGTTCATCTGCTGTTTCAATAAAGTGGATATTCGTATTTTCGCTCAGACAAATATTATACAAGCTCTTCCCGTTCGAAGAATTTTTACCGGCGACAAATACTATTACCTGATTTTCTCTTGCAAATTTTCGTAAATTTTCCTCTCTTCCGGATACAAACCGGCAAATACTTTTGTTTACGCTCAAAAGATCTGTCGAACTATGCATTTTGAATTTTTCTATAAGATTTTTTTCAATTTCGTCAAACGTTTTTCCATCCATCGTGGTTTGCGAAATAAACAAAGTTTTGCGCGTAAAATCGACCATTTCGAGTGCTTCCGTCGCCGATTTAATGACTATACATTTATCGTCGCAAACTCCTCGCAAACCAATTACTTCGGGGTGTTCTTTTTTGCCGAAAATCACTACCTGCGTCCCCGTTTCATAATATTTATGTGCAAGTTTCTGGAGATTCTGCACCAGAGGGCAAGTAGCATCAATAAGCTGAATTTTCAATTCATCAATTATTTTATATGTCGATGGCGGCTCGCCGTGGGCACGAATAATCAGGATCTCGTTCTCGCCAAATTTCGGCAGGTCGTCAAGCGAAACCGTATGCAGTCCCTTGTCCGCAAGGCGTTTAATCTCCTGCGGATTATGTATTATTTCGCCTAAAATCGATATTTTGCTGTTCGGATTTGAATCGAGCACGTCTTCGACTTTTTCAATTGTGCGAACCACTCCCCAGCAAAATCCGGCATTTTCATCTATTTCAATTTTCATTTTCAACGTCCTTTTTTGCACCGATATTTGGCAAAAATTTGTAATTCAAAATCAGCATAAACGCTCCGATGGTTACACAGGCGTCAGCGATATTAAAAACAGGCCAATGTGTATAATTTAACCCTAGAAAATTAATATCCGGAATATCCACCAAAATAAAATCAACTACATTTCCGATAAAAAACGGCTGTCCCTGAAACAACATTCCGTAGAAAACGCGATCTATCAAGTTGCCGAACGCGCCGGCAAAAA
>JAQUZU010000043.1 GCA_028691175.1 Candidatus Kapaibacterium sp.
TCCTGTATATCCTGCATTTTTCTATCTCGATTTTATTTACTTTAGACTACTAAATTATTAGAATTTTAGGAAATAATCAAATAAATTACACCCTCAATTCAGAATTTTTTCGCAAACCCGGTTGATTGTTTTCCACGTAAAACCTTGTCGCGTCAAAAACTGAATCATCGAATTTCGCTTTTTAACGGCATCTTTATTAGCGATAAGCCGCAATTTACGTTCGGCGGCTTCAAGTGCAAGTTGGAATATTTCTACCTCGTCATTCGGAAATTCACTCGCAAGTGCTTCGTCAATTACTTCCTTGCTAACGCCGGTACGCTTCAATTCAATTCGCATTCGCGACAGCCCGAAACGCTTAGTAATAAGCTTATTTGCAACAAAACTTTTCGCAAAACCCAAATCGTTCAGCAACTTAAACTCATACAGAAACTTAATCGCCAATGCAATTTCGTCCTGCTCATATTTTCGTTCCTTCAACTTTTGCACCATTTGAAATTCCGAACGCGGCTTATTGGTCGCAATGCGGTACGCATCTTTTTTCACCGTGATAACTCGCTGTTTTTTAAGGATTTCCGCAAGTTCTGCCCCCGTAATTTCCTTGCCTTTTTCCAGCACATTGCCGACAACAATATCGACATTGATTACGAAGCGTTCGCCATTGTCGAGTATGACATAGCACGAATCTGTACCTCGCTTCAGGACGACCCGTTCTATTTCATAGCTTATCCCCGCTTCCCAATCTTCTATTTCGACATCAGCCACAGTCTAATTCTCCGGATTTGAATATAGAGGCAACTTCGGAGTATCTTCGTCATTCGGTTTTATTTCTGCATCTTCGAAAAGCAGGTCCGGTACTACGACCGAAACATTAGTATATCGCGAACCGGCAAAAGACAGTGCCTGAACAACCCCACTCATATAGTAATTCAGCACATTTTTATTTTTGCCGCAGAGGATAACATCTTTAAACGATTGAGGCGAAAAACTACCGAAATCAACTCCGCGAACAAGTTCTTCCCTACCGTCAGGATAGACTCTATAGGCTTCTACCGGTCCGAGAATTTGATTAAATTTCGGCATTAAGAGTCCCGAAGACAGTGAGTAAAGAACAGTAGCAAAGATATTCGGATTCATCATTTTTTTAATGACAATGCCATACGGTAATTCACGATCTTTGCAGAGCTTCATCATTTTCGCTTTCATGTCGGCATAAGATTTTGCGTGATCGGCATTTGTTTCGACCAATAAATTTGAAATCATCGGTCCGGCACCGCGAAAGTGCCCATTCGATTCCTTCACGCGTTTAGTAGGCGTTCTGCCCGACAGCAAATTTTTCAAATATCCGTCCGCAACCAACACAATTTTCTGTGCGTTCATGCCTTGGTCATCATATTTATAATTACCGAAAAGGGGTGTTTTGCCGTATTTTGCAGAAGTCGGATCATCGCTCACCGACATAAATTCCGGTAGGACACGCCCACCGATTTTATTCTGAAATGCAGAGTAACGTTCGTTTGCCTGTTTCCCCTGCTCGGTCAACATGTCGCGCTGTGCAATTAACTGCGGGGCAAATATTTGTGCGAAAATTTCGCCGGCAGCCTGTCCGGCAAAGAGCATCGGACCGGAATACGGTTCATCTAAAACCGGAGCCTGCACAATCGCAGAAATTGACTTAATTAAATCTGCATTTGCTTTCATAAGCGAATCTTTTTTCGGCAAATCGAGCGGATTAATCGCATACGCCGAATAGAAATTTCCGAACGGCATACCGTCGCCTGCCTGCGTGTACGCGGCAATTTCGATTCCGCTGTACATGTCATTTTTCTGCATTTCGACTCCTTCGCTGTTTAAATATAACAGTTCGTCGGTAGAATATTCAAACGAAGTCTGCGAAGCGTAAATTTCCGGATATTTCGAATACATCGCAGAAATATCGCGACATAAACCTGCGAAATCGGATAAATTTATCTCCGGCAACGGAAACGTATCAACAGAAATTTGCCCTTTCGCCGGAATAAAATCCGGAGTCGAGTCTTTTCTAACACGGTTTTTTAGCGAGGCAACTTTTTTCGTATATGTCTCGAGCGCAGATTTATAAGCGGCATCGGTTGCAAGCCAGAGTTCGCGTCGCAAAGTCGAATAATCCGCATCGAGCGGAATCAATCTACCGATAAAGCGCTCTTCATCATCATCGCTGCCAAAGAAAAACGACGAGAAATCCAGGAAATTCGAGTTGTCGAATTTATAGTCACCGATACGTACATTCACACTTAGACGAACATATTCGTTATCGTCGCAAACGCTTACAGCACCATTTTCGGCTTTTGCGGCATAAGATTTTTTCCTTACAAGCGAATATTCCACATAATACGGTTTTTCGAGATTTTCGATTTGCAACTGCGAAATAGTGCGTTTCATCTCATCGCGCATCGCCCGCATTGCAGACCCGTCATTTGAATTTGCCTGCACTTCGCTCACTGCGGTTTGTAATAACAGAATTGCAACTGCAAATAATTTCATATATTTCATAACTTATTCTTTCTTATGGGTTTACGTTGCTTTGCGGAGCATCTAAAATTGGTAATTTAGCCTGTGATTTTTTCTTTTTTTGAACTTCGATTTTCGATACTAACAAGGTCGGCGAGCATGCACTAACCGGTACGCTGCCGGATTCGGCGCCACAAATTCCGTTAAAAACGCCGAAATCGTCTGCTGTAGCGACAATGTGCGAGAATGTAGTCAGCGGAGTTCCGATTAAATCAACCCCGCGCACCATTTCGTCCGGGCGCCCGTCAACATATATTTTATAGACGAGAAGCGGATTCACGTTAAATGAATTAGGAATTGCGCGTCCTGTAAAAGTGAAGCCGCCCTGAACATCTACAAAGTACAAAGCGAATTCCTTACCCTGCTTCTTTGCCTCGTCGAGCAAGAGCTGACGCAAGTCTTTCATCGGCATGATTTTTTCCGATTTGACAATCAAGTTTGATTGACGCGAGCAAGCCTTGCTACCATATTCTTTTCTGCCGTGTCCGTTTGAATGCTCAAACCCTTGAATCGGCGAACGGCTCATCAGGAAATTTTTGAAAATTCCGCGTTCGACAACGCTTACGCGCTGCGACGGAATTCCTTCATCATCAAATTTATAATAGCCGGACAAAATTTTGCCGTTCATCTCGTTGATTGTAGGATCAAAAGTTACGTTAATCACCGGCGAAATCACCAACTGATTTAGCGAATTTTTAAATGTCTGCGCGTCGTCCGGGTCTTTCTGTCGATGCCCTTCTACGCGATGCCCAAAAATTTCATGGAAGAAGACGCCGGAAGCCTCGCCGGACATCAGTGCCGGACCGGAATACGTTGTCATCAGCGGTGCCTCGCGGAGTTGCTTCAGAGTAACCATCAATTCATTTACGTCTTTCATCAAGGTTGCCTCGCTCGGCATTTGTTCCGGCAAAAAAGCGAAATACGACTTATAGAGCGGAAGGCTCATTCCGTCGTCGGCTTTTGTTGATCCGGAAATATAGATTCTGATAAACGGTTGAAATTGACGAATTTCGGTACCATCTGTTGCAAGATAGTATTTAACCAAGGTCTCGAGCGAGAGCGATACTTTGCCGAAATAAATGCGGTTATCTTTCAGAAATTCTGCGGAAACCCGATTTACGAGATCTTCCCACCTCGCCCAATCGATATTTATTTCTCTCACCGGCTCGGAATATTGCACAGGTTTTTCGATGGAAAAATCTGCCGAAGAGTCCTCTTCCGCCACTTTAACCTTTTTATTTGTAACGACTTTATCAAAAGTCTCCAACGCCGATTTATAAACACGATCGGTCGCGAGCCAAATATCTTTTTTTATAGCAGTCGAATTATTTTCAATCGGCAAAGCAAACGAAGTCGGTGCAATACTGAACGACATGCGTTGCCCGCGAATAATATGCGTATTATCGAGTGCAGGCGAGCCGACGCGCAAATCAATATCCAATACGCGCGTGCGATTACTGTCCGCCGTTTCAATTTTTCCGACCGATGAACTAAGCCGGCGATTATATACGTCAGTTATGCTATATCCAATATAATAAGGTGGTTGTGGCTGTTTCTGCAGCTCTTGGTAGGCACGTTGCATTTCGCTTTTTGCGACGTCGAGCAATTCTGCATTCAGGGCTTTCGCATTTACGAACATCATAGCCGCGATGATTGCGCCAAAGAAGATTTTCTTCATTAATTCTCCAATAATTGGGTTATATTTTATAGAAATATTTAGACGAATACTTCGCAATAAAGTTTTAATTAGATTAAAAAATATTATTAGGAACATATTTCATATTACAACAATAAGACGCAAATAAGTTCGTTTTATCTCTTATAGTATGTTATAAAATGTTTTTTGGATAATATGCAAACCAAGAGATTATTTATTGCCGCAGTACCGGAAACAAATGTTCTGCGCAATCATCTTGAAGCCGTCAAACACAATTTCGAAGGTGCACTCTTCGGCAAGTGGGTCGAGCCAAATAATTTACATCTTACGCTGAAATTCCTCGGCGATACAGATGTTGTGCTTATTCCGCAAATCATCGCTTCACTTCAGGATTTATTCGGCGAAAATTTCACTCCGCTGGCATTTGCCGGCTTGGGAGCATTTCCGTCCGTTCACAGTCCGCGAGTATTATTTGCTTCGCTGTCCTCCGGAGGAGATATTTTGATCAAATTATCCAAAGATATTAACGCACGCTTATTCGAAATAGGCATTCCGGCAGAAAAAAAGGCATTTCGCCCGCATTTTACGCTCTGCCGACCGAAAGAATTCAACTTTCATAATTTCTCGGAAGCAATTGAAAAATATGACAAATTTAATTTCGGCACTTCGCCAGGCTTTTCGGTCGTACTATTCGAAAGCCAATTGACAAAGTCCGGACCAATATACACCAAATTACAATAAGGCGACTAAAATTTTCAAAAGAAGGAAATTCAACTATGAGCTCTATAGTATTTACAAACAAAGCAGAATGCCAGGATTGCAATCGTTGTGTGCGCAAGTGTCCGGTAAAAGCAATTAAAGTAGAAAACTCTCAGGCAAGCGTATCGCCGGAAAAGTGCATTAGTTGCGGTACTTGTGTGCGCGAATGCCCGCAGCACGCCAAACACTTCCGCAACGACACCTTCAGGGCTAAAGAGCTCCTTGCTGAGGAAGTAAATGTCGCGGTAAGTCTAGCGCCAAGTTTTGCAGGAATTTATGCTCAAGACGTGTGGCTTCGCCTGCCCGCAGCACTAAAAAAACTCGGCTTCAACCTCGTTACAGAAACTTCGATGGGCGCATATTTCGTGGCAAAAGAAACCGAAAAAGTATTTCGCACCGCTAACAACTCGCTGATTGCATCTGCATGCCCGTCAATTGTCAGTTATGTAGAAAAATATATGCCGGAGAAAATTCAACATATAGTACCGGTTGTATCGCCGATGATTGCCCATGCAAAATATCTGAAAGCAAAGTACGGCTCGAAATTAGAAACAACAGCACCAAAAATCGAAGATATTCATAATATTGTAATTCCGGATTGGGATATAAATATTCCGATTGATTTGAGCACCCAAACATCTGACGCCGGGCAGTGGAAAAGCCGCCCGCTAAAAGTTGTTTTTATTGGTCCGTGCATAGCAAAGAAAGCCGAAGCAGAGCGCCCCGAGTATTCCGGTTTGGTCGATGTCGTATTGACATTCCAAGAACTTGATGCGTGGCTCAAAGACGAAGGCATTAACCTCGAAGAGATGCCGGAAATTTCTTTCGACGAGAAATCTCCGGATATTGCGAAGCTCTTCCCGCTGACCGGTGGTTTGGTAAAAACTGCCGGATTGGATCCCGACATTCACTCATACAATATTATTAACGTTAGCGGGATCGATGAAATCAATGCCGCTTTTGAAATGATTGACAGCACGCCGGACACAGACTTCATGATAGATCCACTGTTTTGCTCGCAGGGCTGCATAAATGGCCCAGCAATCCCTTATTTTAATATGGAAATAGAAGATATCGAAACCAACAACGCGGAAAACGGGCAAGTCAGAAAACAAGGTTTCAACATCTTCGAACGCAGACGCCATTTACTCTTATATAAACAAAATACCGAAAAACTACCTGAGAAAGACATTTTCTTCCCGGGAGCAGAACCCGGTCAAGATCAAGACACTTTTATTTCGCAGGAACTCAGGACTTCATTTAATCACGAAATCGCAGTTCATCTGCAGAAATACCCGGACGAAGCAATTTGGAAAGTACTGGAGAAAACCGGCGAAGCAGATCCGCGAAAGCGCTTAAATTGTGCTGCATGCGGCTACAACTCATGCTATGACAAAGCAGTTGCCGTATTAGACGGAATGGCAGAAGCGGAAATGTGCCTGCCATATATTCGGAACATCGCAGAAGGACGACGAAGCATGCTGTTTGATACAACTCCGAACGGCATCCTGGTTCTCGATCATCATTTCAATATTGTCAATATTAATCCGGCATTCAGAAAACTTTTCGTTTGCCCGCAGTCAGTCGTAGGAAAACCGATTTCATATATAATGGATCCGGAACCGTTTATAAAATTAGTTGCAGATAATTGCAAAGAACCAATTGAAATTACGCTTAAGCATCCGAACTATAATATTGTATGTCAACAAACATTATACCAGGTACCGGAAGAAAATCTGATAGTCTGCATATTTACTAACATTACAAAGAAAGTTGATAACAAGACACAAATCAAGGAATTGCGCGAGCGGACAATTGCTCAGGCACAGGAATTGCTGAATCATCAGATTGACATGGCGCAGAATTTTGCAAAACTGCTCGGCGAGACAGCCGCCCGCGGCGAAACTTTAGTGGATAATTTGATGAAATTATCTGAAGACGGCAACGGCGGAAACAATTCTAACGCACAAAAAGGTACAAATTGGATTTGGGAAGAATACACAAAATAAATTTAGCGGTAAGAACATGCAGGACATTCTTCTGCAATATATCTGTCACTTTAATAAATCGTTAATATGGGCTATTTACATTACGAAATGGAACTCGAGCAGCGCTCAAAGAGCAAACTCGGCATTTGCGGAGACGTCTTTTATTGGGAGCGAAATCCGCGCGAGACATTAATGCTTTTAAGCGACGGCTTGGGACACGGAATTAAAGCGAACATAGCTGCAAATTTATGCATCGCACGCTTGAAAGAACTCTTGCACAACGGCTTTTCGATTCGCAATGCGTTCGCGGCAGTTGCAAACACCATGGACAAAGCTATTGAAAAAGGGCAACCTTACGCGGTATTTACGATAGTCCGCATTCTACCGGACGGCATGACTACAGTCCTAAGCTACGAAATGCCGTGTCCAATTTTTATATCGCGCAAAATCAGTACAATACTTAATCAACGTCAAATTAAGATAAATAGAAGCACAATTGCCGAGTCAACATGCGTGCTAAGCCCGAACGACGCAATCGTAATAATGAGCGACGGAATTACCCAAGCCGGCATCGGGCACAGCCTGAAAAACGGCTGGGAAAGCGAGGGGCTGAACAAGTATATAAATGAGTATATCTGGGCGAAAAAAAACGTTTTCGACCTTCCGCGCGCAATAAGCAGCGAAGCACACCGTCTATGCGAAAACGACGAAGACGATGACGCAACAGTAGCAATAGCAGTATGCCGCCCCGGCAGCACTGTCTCAATTTTCACCGGGCCACCGGCAAATAAAGCCATGGACCGCAAAACCGTCAATCGCTTTATGTCGCATGAAGGCATTAAAATTGTTGCCGGTGCAACAACTGCGAAAATAGTTGCCTCTGCCCTCGGGAAACAACTCGAAATAGATACAATTCAACTAGATAGCGACTTAACACCACCAACAAGTGCAATCGAAGGCATCGATCTTGTAACCGAAGGTGCCCTCACACTTAACCAACTCTATAACGTGTTAGATGCAGATCGCGACGACCTGATCGAGGAAAATCCGGTAACAGAAATATACGATTACATAATGTATGCCGACAGAGTAATTTTCTATATGGGACGTGCCGTCAATAAAGCCCACGATATCAGTTTTATGCAACTCGGAATGCTCTCGCGTGAAAATATCGTACCACTTCTCGCAGACAAACTACGTAAGAAAGGTAAACTTGTTTTGATGGAAATAATTTAAATGGGCAAAATATATTTCATTTCCGACGTGCATCTGGGTTTTTTCGAGCGCACAATCGATAAAAAACGCGAGGATCTTTTGCTCGCATGCCTGAATAATATCAAATCCGACTGTGATCGTCTAATTATAGTTGGTGATTTTTTTGATTATTGGTTTGAATGGAAGTACGCAATTCCACGATACTTTTATCGCACACTTGCACTACTCGCCGACTTCCGTGCTTCAAACATTAAAATCCACTACTTGATGGGCAATCACGATTTCGGACACGTAAACTTCTTTAGAGACGAACTCGGAATTGAAATCAACCGCGATACAGCCGAATACGAATTTTTCGGAAAAAAATTCTTCATCTTCCACGGCGACGGTTTGGCATACAAAGATGGCCCATATCGCCTCCTGAAAAAAATTTTGCGAAACCGCTTTAATTTGAAGTTATACACGCACCTGCTTCACCCGGATTGTGCAATAAAATTCGCCTCGAATACTTCGAATAAAAGTAGAAAATACACCTCAAGCCAGAAAAAATACGGCGAAAAGGACGGCATGAAAGACTTTGCTGAAGCGAAAATCGCCGAGGGATTCGACTACGTAATCATGGGACACCGGCACAAACTTGAAACCGTACAATTTGCCGGCGGAACATATATCAATCTCGGCGACTGGTTCAAAACGCCCGGATTATGGGCTTTCGACGAAAACGGATTCGAATTTCTGCAGGCTGAGAAATTAGCGGAATAAAGTCTCCCACTCAAAACACGGCAACATAGCAGATTCAATTTCTTTATCCTTACATTACTATGCACTAAAAAAAATCTATTTTCGTCTTGAAATATCAACATAACACAGGCGACAACATGGATCAGATTTTTAGACGAATAAAAAATATTGCAAAGTCATATATAAACGACACGGACGCGGAAAGAATAATCAATTCGGACGACGACGAATTGCGTAAAATCATTGACAATCTGAATGCAGAACCGACAAAGCACGCGAAACAGAAATCAACGCCACAGCCCAAACCGGAAGAGCAACTTCCACCGGAAGTCATTGACGCATACCGTGCCCTCGGTTTAAATTTTAGTGCGGGAGCAGATGAAATAAAGTCTGCCTATAAAGCAAAAATTAAGTTGGTTCATCCGGATGCTGCCGGGAATGTTGCCGGCGATGACCGCGCAGTGCGATTAAATCAGGCGTATAACACACTGAAGAAATACAGGAATTTTTAGATGGAATGGAAGTCGATACTTAAAGATACACTGTCTGTCTGCGTTGTTGCGTCGCTTTTGGGCTTAGCCTATAATTTTTATTCCGACCATACATTGCCAATTTTCCACGAAGACAAGAAATTGGATTACGTCGATGAAAACGCACTTTTCAGCAAAAATAATTCGATTGATACAACCGGCACACACACCGTAACTACCGAGAACGCACGCGAAATCATTGATAGCCTGAAAGGGCAACAAACTCCGGCTGATACGCTGAAAAAGGCTGCAGAAACGAAAAACGAACAAGTAACCGACGTTCAAGCGCCGAAATCTCATTTCATCAATTTGAAGTTGTTCAAAAAATACATTTCAGATTCGCGAATTGTGCTGATCGACTCACGTTCGCCGGAAGTATATGCTGAAGGACACATCGGAAAAGCAAAAAATATTTTTCCGCTCGCGGAGGACCGTGACCAATACCTGACCTCTCTCATGATGCTCCCGCGCGACAAAACAATAATCATTTATTGCGATGGCGGCAATTGCGACCTAAGCGATCACGTTTATGAGGATTTAAAAAATTTCGATTATCAAAACGTATTTATTTACCAGGGTGGCTGGGAAGAATGGACTCGGAATGCAAGTCATAAACAGTAAATATTTCGATCGCGATTTCTATCGATCAATCCAGCGAAAATTTGGTATAATCGGCTCGTCGGAGGCACTTTTAGAAGTAATTCATCTTCTAAATCAGGCGGCACCGACCGATCTCGCAGTATTAATCGACGGTGAAACCGGAACCGGAAAAGAGGTCTTCGCAAAGGCTTTGCACGGACTGAGCAAACGAAAGAAATTCCGGTTTGTCAGTGTTAACTGCGGTGCAATTCCGGAAAACCTGCTTGAGTCCGAACTATTCGGACACGAAAAAGGAGCATTTACAAGTGCTGTCGATAAAAGCCAAGGCTTTTTTGAAGTTGCTGATAACGGCACAATTTTTCTCGACGAAATCGGCGAAATGCCACTCAGCACACAGGTAAAACTTCTGCGAGTACTCGAGACCGGCGAATTTTCCAGCGTCGGATCTTCGGTTGTCAAACAGGTAAATATACGTATAGTTGCCGCTACGAACCGCAACTTGGAGCAAGAAGTTTCAAAAGGAAATTTCCGTCAAGACTTGTATTTTCGCCTAAAATCGGTAATAATTCACCTGCCTCCACTTCGTGAACGTCCGGAGGACATTCCGGAATTAGTCCACTTTTTTGCTTCTCGTGCATGCGAGAAGCTCGGTATTACTTTCGAGGGAATTACTCCGGAAGCGGTAAATTTATTGCAAAATATGTCGTGGCCGGGCAACGTCCGCGAACTGCGAAATACAATCGAAACTACAATCGGGCTAGAACAGTGTTCGGTTATTCGTCCGGAAAATTTGCGCTCATACATAACGCCGGCTCTTCCCTCTCCGCAATATTTTCCGATTCCGCCGGAAAATTCGCTTATTCCGCAAGCACCGCCGGTAGAGCCTTCGGAAAAACTCGAACTCGAAATTATCTTCCGCACATTGCTCGACATGCAAAGCCAATTGAAAGAAATGCAGCGCGGGATGCACGGTCTGGCAATCAAAATCGACTCTGTACAGGCACATTTAGACGATATGACTGCCACTGAGTTCACACCAACAATCACGACGGAACATGTTTCGGACGACGCTGACAACAAATCTCTTAATCTCGCCGACAACGAAAAAGAATTAATTTTAACTGCTCTGCGACGCTTCAGCGGCTCGCGACGTCTTGCGGCAAAAGCACTCGGCATCAGCGAGCGCACGCTCTATCGCAAACTCGGAGATTACGATATTCTAACGGGATTTAACGCATAATGGCAGATTTACCGGCATCAGAAATTCCGGAGATACTTGCAATTAAACTGCGAAATCTGCCGACAAATCCGGGCGTATATCAATATAAAAACGCTAACGGAAAAATCATTTATATCGGAAAAGCGAAAAATCTCAAGAACCGCGTTATGTCCTACTTTCGCGGGAAGAACCACAACGCAAAAACCGTTGCACTACTCCGCAAAATTGCCGACATCGAACTTACCGTCGTAAATTCCGAAGCCGAGGCGCTAATTCTCGAAGATAACCTTATTAAGCAACACAAGCCGCAGTATAATATTATGCTGCGCGACGACAAAACTTATCCGTATGTACGGGTTACAAACGAGGAATTTCCGCGAATATTCAAGACACGGAAAGTAATTCGCGACGGTTCAAAATATTTCGGTCCATATACGGAAATACATCATCTGAATTTTATGCTTCGTTTACTGCGAAGTTTGCTTAAATTCCGTTCGTGCCAAAAGACAATGACGGAGCAGGAAGTTGCAAAAGGCAAGTTCAAAGTATGCCTGAATTACCACATCAAAAAATGCAGCGGAGCGTGTGGCGGGTATATTTCTCGCAGCGAGTATAACGGGAATATTCAGTCCGCCGTGCATATTTTGCAGGGTAAAACACACGAACTCGAAGTTAAACTGCGCGAGCAAATGATAAAATATTCCGAAAGTCTGGAATTTGAGAAAGCCGGCGAAATCCACAAACAACTGCAGCTTTTAGAGAATTATTCCATCAACCAAAAAATCGTTACAACCGAATTAATCGACCGCGACGTAGTAGGAATTGCCCGAATCGAAAATGCGGCGTGTTCGCTTATTTTCATGATTCGCGAGGGCAAACTAATCGCCAAAAAGCATTTCATTATCACAAGTGCGGCACAACAATCCGACGCAGAAATTATTCAGGCAACGCTGGAAAAGTGGTATTTGGAAGCGGAAATCATTCCGCGCGAAATCCTAGTTCCGGTCGAACCGGAGGAACCGGAATTTTTGCTTGGTTGGCTGAAGGAAAAGCGTGGACGGACTCTCGAACTGCTTTTACCGCAGATTGGCGATAAAAAGAAACTCGTTACATTAGCTTCGGCAAATGCGGAATTTATGTTGCGCGAATATTTCATTACAATCGCCAAGAAAGATAAATTGCAAAATAAAGCCGTGCTCGCATTGCAAAACGATTTGCGTTTGCCGCGCATTCCGATTCATATAGAGTGTTTTGATAACTCGCACTTGCAGGGTACAGACTACGTTTCGTCGATGGTTTGCTTCAAAGACGGCAAGCCAAAGAAATCGGAATACCGAAAATATAAGCTCAAATACGTTGACGGCAACGACGATTTTGCGGCAATGCGCGAAGTTGTATCTAGGCGATACAGCCGATTGGTAAACGAAAAACTGCCGCTACCGGATTTGATTATTGTAGATGGTGGCAAAGGGCAACTTTCTTCCGCAATTGAAATTCTCGAAGACCTCGGAATTATGGACAAAGTATCCGTAATCGGCTTGGCAAAACGTCTGGAGGAAGTTTTTATACCACACGAAAGCGATTCGATTCTCTTGCCGAAAGACTCCGCCGGACTGAAATTAATTCAGCAATTACGCGATGAAGCTCACCGTTTTGCTATTACTTTTCACCGTCAGCTACGGGAGAAACGCACTATCAAAACTGAACTAACCGATATTCCGGGCATAGGAGAAAAAACTGCCGTCAAATTGCTGAAAAAATTCGGGTCTGTCGCCGCAATTCGCGAACTAACGCTCGAAAGCCTTGAATCGTCAGTCGGTATCAAAATCGGGAACTCAATTTTCAATTACTTTCACAACAAAGCTGAATGAAAAATTTCAATGCAATTCTTGCCGAACTTAAAAAACTAAAAAATAGTGCCATAAATAATTGCGAGTACGCTGTGCCGAGTCTCTGGATAACATCCGGAGATGCCCCAAAAACATTCCGCCCGATAGATTATTTTATCTCGCAGTTTGAAAATATCGTCTCTGCACAAACCACACCAACGAAAGCAAAACCGCTTTCGGACGCGATAATTTACAATATGATGCCGCGTTATACCACGGCATTTGACCATTTTCCGGAAAATTCGTCGGTACATTACACCGACTTCAACCACGCCGGCTCGTTGCTGAAAACTATTGCACTTCTGCCCTATCTGAAATCTATCGGAACAGATATTTTGTATTTTCTGCCACTTTTTGCAATCGGAAAACAAAGCCCGAAAGGAAATCTCGGCTCGGTATATTCGATTAGGAACGCATATAAATTCGACGAAAATCTTGCGGAACCGTTTCTCAAAACAGACTTGGAAATTCAATTCAAGGCTTTGGTCGAAGCGGCGCATTTGCTTGGAATTAAAGTAGTTACGGAGTTTATTTTCCGGACTGCGGCGACGGATTCGGATTTGATACCGAAACATCCGGATTGGTTCTATTGGATTAAAGAAGCGGATTACGAGAATTTCCGTGCTCCGGAATTTCAGCCGGACACATTGTCGGAAATCAAGCAAAAAGTCAAAAATAAAGACTTCAGCGAACTTCACACACCATCGAAAGAATATATCGCACAATTTTCTACTCCGCCAGAGAGCGTAATTTACGACGGCAACAAATATGTCGGCATCACAAAATCCGGCGAAAGAGTTGTTGTTCCCAGTGCCTTTGCAGACTGGCCACCCGACGATAACCAGCCGGTTTGGAGCGACGTTACGTATTTCAACATGTATTCCGACACACATTTTAACTATATGGCATATAATACTATCCGTATGTATGACAATAAGTTACGTACAGGTGGAACACTCCGTCGCGATTTACGGGATTATATTCTCGGCATCGTACCTGATTACATTCGTGAGTATGGAATTGACGGAATCATGCTCGATATGGGACACGCATTGCCGGAAGAAATTCGCACCGGCATTATCACGGAGGCTCGAAAATGCAAGCCGGACTTTTTGCTGATCGAAGAGAATTTTATTCCGACCGAGACTTCAAAAGCAGACGGATTCAACGCAGTGGTCGGGTATTTGCCGTTCGATTTCGCATGCTGCGACAAAATGCGCGGTTTTGCATATCGAATTGCCGAAAGCGATTTGCCGATTTTAAGTTTTGCAACGGCTGAAACTCACAACACCAAACGCACGCAGTCATATTTTCGCAACCCGAAATTCTCCGAAATGATTTGGTCAATTTCTTC
>JAQUZU010000182.1 GCA_028691175.1 Candidatus Kapaibacterium sp.
GAAGATGACCTCGAATGGGGCTTGCCGGTTACAAACAAAGAACGTTTCTGCAGGCGGGAATTAATTCTTTTCTACAGAATTATTGCAACAAAGAAGTAGTCCGAGGGCTACTTCTTTTGCTTTAAATATGCCTTTTCACTGCCCGGAAAATATCTTCGCTCGACAAATGATCCATGCATTTATACATTTCATTTACGCAACGTGGGCTGAAATAGCATGTGCACGGTTTCGACGGACTGACGATTTCGCCACGTCCATAGAGTTCAAACTCGTGCGGATTAAAAATGTTATTTATCAAAATCAGCTGTTTTTTCATTCCGATTGCAAGGTGCATCGCCATCGTAACTGCGGTTACGACCGCGTCGCATTGATTGATAAGCGAGATAAACTCCTGCAAATTAAAATTCCCCGGATAATAGCAGCCGGATTTCTCGGCAAGCAGAAGATTTTTCTCGTGCTCTTGCTTTCCGCCGATAAACATCGGAAAATAGCCGTCCGATTTTAATTTTTGTGCAAGTTCTATCCACTTTTCGTTGCTCCAGAGACGCGAAGTCCAGCGATTTCCGCAGCCGGTATTCAAGCCTACGATTTTCTTTCCGTCATTCGGAATATTCCATTCAATCGGCTCGCAGTCCAGAATATAATCCTGTTTTTCATACTCCAGCCCGCAAATTTCGTAGATTTCTTCCGGATAAGATTTTACGTTTGCCTTATTTATTTCATCAGAAATTCCGGTCAGGAACTTGTGTTCCGCGAGCGAATTAATCGGAGTTGGTTTTCCGTTTAAAAGCGTGAAACCGTATTTCTTTTTTGCGCTAAAACTCTTTGTCATCGCACATGCTACATCGTCCTTATCGAGTCCGTAGATAATATCGAAATCGACCTGCGATAGGAGAAGCAGATTTTCGGCATTATTTTTTAAGATTTTATCGACTTTACTTTTCGGCAAAATCTCCGGCGAATTTGTAATCCACCAGATTTCTTTTGTCGGATATACTTCCTTTATCTTCGGGAGCAGGGTCGTCGTTCTGATTACGTCGCCGATTGCGCCGAGTTTTATGATCAGGATTTTTCCGTCAGTTTTTTCGTAATGCGCGCATTTATCGCAAAACGACCCGTCTGTTTTGTGCGGTTTGCACGGCAAATCGCCACGGAAAAACCTGCAATCGCTCTTATATTCTATTTTCATCAAAGTTTATATTCAATAATAAAATTATAATGAATTCCGCTTACCAAGCCTTCTTCAGTCTCATAGGTTGGGAACGGAGTCAAAAGTTCGCCGCGGTTGTCGTCTCTGCCGAGCAAATTAAGGCATTCATAGCCGGCGAAAACATTCAGATATAAATTGTGCGCTAGTTCGCCGCGGAATCCGATTTTATATTCGCCGCCGAGACGTACTGCCGCGTCTTTTACCTTATAGTTACGTTCTTCTTCTACGAGGACGCCGGTAGTCGTATTTTTGTATTTTACAGTCAATTCCTGATTATTTACAAAGACTGCTTTCACCTCTAAGCCCATGTATGCGCGAACATCTTTAAACGGGAACGTGCAAAAATTCCACTGAATACCGGTCGAAATTTTTTGCAGGTCAATCTGATGATTCCAGAATTCTTTTTGATATGACGCGGGAACATACTGCTCGTTTGCCGAGAGAAAGAGCCACTCAAACGAGAATGGCAGCATCCAAGTGCTGTTTTCGTCTAAATTTGTCGCTGCAGAAATCGAGAAACCATTTTCTACGCCATCGAAACTACCGCCGATTACGCCGCGGCTGTTTATCGGATCCCAAGCAGGATTGCTATCAAATATGTTAACTCCGGCAAGTCCTATTCCAACATAGTATTCGCCGAACGGCTTTACCGGCTCAAATTTACGTGCAGGAGTTATTGGATCTGCCGCGTTCATTATTCCGATTGCACCGAAAAGCAATGCCAAAGCCATAACAATACTTTTTTTCATACAGGTTCCTCATTTATCTGTTGTTAGATTTTTTCTTTTATTTGATAGTTGGTATTATCGATGTTTGTTTTCACAATCATTTCGCCGAGAAGTCCGATTGAAATTGACTGCACGCCGACAATTATAAGCGCGATTCCCAAGATCATTAGCGGGCGGTTTGTCAGGTCGGTCAGCCCCGCAAATTTTTCTATCACGAGCACCGCGTCAATTCCAAACCCCAGGACGAACATCAATATTCCGAGCGAACCGAAGAAATGCAGCGGGCGTTTCATGAAGCGCGACGTGAAAACGATTGTCAATAGATCTAAGAATCCGTTGAAAAAACGGGCGATTCCGAATTTGCTCTTGCCAAATTTTCGTGCGTGATGCGTTACCGGCATTTCTGTTACTTTAAAGCCGTCCCAGTGTGCAAGCGCCGGCAAATAGCGATGCATTTCGCCATAAACCTGAAGCGACTTAACTACTTGGCGTCTATACGCCTTAAGCCCGCAATTAAAATCGTGCAGTCTTATTCCGCTTGCTTTCGATGTTACGTAGTTAAAGAGTTTTGAAGGTAGGTTTTTCGTTAATTTCGGATCATGCCGAACTTTTTTCCAGCCGGATACAAGGTCGTACCCTTCGTTAATTTTCTTTACCAAATGCGGAATTTCTGCCGGATCGTCCTGCAAATCTGCATCCATCGTGATTACAATTTCGCCTTTTACATTTTTAAATCCGACACACAAAGCGGCACTTTTGCCGTAATTTCGTCTGAAGCTATAGGCTTTGAATTTCGCGTTTCTCTCGTGAATTTTTTTAATTACCTCGAGGGAATTGTCGTTCGAGCCGTCATCAATAAACAGCACTTCCCATTTGTCGCGGACAAGTTTATCAAGTTGCTCTTCGAGCAGAAGCGATAATTCCGGCAGTGATTCCTCCTCATTTAATAGAGGGACTACTACTGAAATTAGCGTTCCGTCGTTTTCCAAGCGATTTTGTTCGTCTTCGTCGCTATATTGGTCTTTATATGACGCCATATTGCTTATTCTTTAATTACTTTTTGGCTTGAATTTTCTGTTTTCAGGAAATAAACTCCGCACGGCAAATTGCGTACATCAAGTTTTTCAACGTTTTG
>JAQUZU010000183.1 GCA_028691175.1 Candidatus Kapaibacterium sp.
ACAGAATTGTCAAAGGCTGTGAAATCAGCAAAATATTGATATAATATCCAATTCCTCCCAGTCGGGAGTTTCCTTCTATTGCTGTGGTGATTTGTGGCAGGAATAAAGCATTCCAAAATTCAGATCCGTGCAATAATCCCATATTAATATACCAAAGCGAACCCAGCAAAAAACCGCAAGAGTATGCAAGAAGTAGCTGTTTCCATTTATGGTATTTAATTGCAAACATTAGTGCAAATGCAAGCGGGAACAGTGAAATAGTAATTTTTGTCAGCATTCCTCCCGCAAAGGAAAGTGCTATTGCTATCAAATAAATAGTGCTTTTTGATTTGTCTGCTTGGTGGTGATAACGTATAAGCAACCATAAATTTAGCAAAAAAAACATGTTGAGAGGAATCTCTGTCATCGCTTGTCGAGAATAGTAATTCCAGAGAATAGAGGAGGCCAGTAGAATTGGCGCAATTATGGCTTTGCGGTCAGTAACAAATTTCGCAATATTGTATATCAGAATTAGCGATACAATTGAGCAAATAACTGAAAATAAACGAATCGCAAACAGATTGTTACCGAAAATCCGCATGTTGATATAAATTGCCCAAACAGTAAGTGGCGGTGAAGTGGAGGAATATAAACCTCCAAGTGATTCGTTTGTTTGATCAATATAATTTCCGGAAGTTGTAATGCTTTCTGCCCGACAAGCGTAAAGAGCTTCGTCCCACGGCTGGAGTTCGCCGGAGTTGAACTTTAAAAGAACTAGCAGGCTAAGTACAAGTAAAATAAAGTAATTATATGTTTGCCCATGTTCCATTCATTTATAATACTTTTAGCAGAATAAAGCCGAGCGACGAGAGTATACCATGAAAAAATACCATTTGACCGGTGCCGGCAAGTACTGAATTAAGAGCTGTGCCGTCTTTTGTTTTCATATCGTTGAGAAGTTTTAAGCCAAACGGTATCAGTGCTAGCGGAAACAGGAATATAACCGATGATTTGATAACATAGAGTACAACCGGCACAATAAATGCAAGCATCATAAGCGAACGATACAGAAAAATACAATTTTCGCGTCCTAACCTGGTTGAGAGAGTGAATTTTCCGGCTTTTTGGTCGGTATCTATATCGCGGAAATTGTTGATTCCGAGAATATTCATCGATAAAAATCCCGGTGCAAATGAAGCAAGTAAGCATATTGGGCTGAGTTCGAGGGTTTGTGCGTAGTAAGTGCCATTTACCGCTACAAGTCCGAAGAAAATCAAAACGCAAATATCGCCCAAGCCGTGATATGCAAGCGGATATGGTCCGCCGGTGTAAAGCCACGCAAAAATTAGCGCGATAACACCTGTAATCAAAATCCAGATACCGGAATTAAGAATAATAATTCCGCCAAGACTAACTGTAATGATTCCAAGCACGATTGCACCGACGGACATTTCTTTAGCGGATATTATTCCGGAGGCAACCATTCGCTGCGGTCCGGTGCGTTCCTTTGTGTCGGCTCCGCGTTTAAAATCGTAAATTTCATTTACAAAATTTGCAATAATTTGCATGAAGGCAGAGCATAGCAAGCAAAGAACTGCGATCATAATATTCAGTTTCCCATCGCAAAATGCAATTGATGAACCGAGAACAACCGGAACAGTTCCGGCGGGCAATGTTTTCGGGCGAGTGGCGAGTAGCCAATGTTTGATACTTGCCATTATTTTACTACTCCGATGTAAATATATGCAATGCCGAAAGTAAGTTTATAGGCTTTTGAAGATGAAAATGCGTTTGTTGAACGCATAATTTCGATGAATTTATCTCCGCATGGAAATTTTGCGGCAGTTTGTGGCAGATACGTATATGGCGATGCGTTGCCGGCGAAAATCTTACCGAGTTTAGGCATTATATATCTGCTGTAAGTCTTATAAAACCAAGAAAATATGCCATGTGGTTGTCCGAATTCAAGTACGCAGACTTTTCCTCCGGGCTTTATCACGCGTGCCATTTCGCTTAAACATTTTGCGGGATTATCTACGTTTCTAATGCCGAACGAAATAGTTGCTGCATCAAAAGAATTATCAGAAAATTCCAAGTTCATTGCATCGGCAAAACCGAATTGTACGTTACTTTTGCGGACTTTTGCTTTCATGCGCGCTACGTTGAGCATTCCTTCACAGAAATCTGTTCCGACAATATTGTCGGCATGCTTTTCCATTTCAAAGGCTAAATCGCCCGTTCCTGTTGCCAGATCGAGAACTTTTGTTTCTCGTTTTAAATCTAACAGTTTAACTACTTTTTTTCTCCAAAATCTATGTATTCCGAGTGATAAAATATCGTTTAATAAATCATATTTTCCGGATATATCGGTAAACATTTCTCTAACTTGTTCGGACATATATTTGTTCTTCTATTTTTCAAAAAATATAACCTCAAATTTACAAATATCGATTGAAAGAAACAAATTTAATGTAAAGTTTGCCTAAAAATAAAAGTAGAGGCGATGCAAAACATCGTCTCTACCTATACTAAAAGTCATTGCTCTTGTAGGTTAATTCTTTGGCTCAGGAATAATGATTGCAATCATACGATTTGTATTATTATATTTTACTTGCAATAATATTGCATCGCCGGGCGATTTTTGTTTTACGATTCTCATTAAATCGTATGGAGAATCAATCTTCGTGCGATCGGCTTTGATAATTACTGTTCCAATTCCGATTCCACTTAAATAAGCTTCGGAATTTCTTTCGACTTTGCTTACCATAACGCCGTTATCTACATCGGCTTCGTCTTTTTTACTTGAAGTCATTTTCTCTACTGTGATGCCGAGCGAGGCAATTTTTGCTTCGTATGCGTCAGTTTCTACATCTTTTTCTGTCCATGAACTTGTTCCGGTTGATGAATCAGACAAGTCAATATCAGAATCAAGTGCTTCGAGTTCTACCGTTTTTGTTATTTTTTTGCCGTTATGCAGCAATGTTAAATTTAATTTATCACCGACGCGGTGCGAGAAAAGATAGCCCTGAAGTTCGTTAGTAGAAAGAATTTCCTTGCCGTCGATTTCGATAATAA
>JAQUZU010000184.1 GCA_028691175.1 Candidatus Kapaibacterium sp.
TTACGCCCTTGCTCGGCTCTTTGCCGAAGAAGTTTTTAACCAACTCTTGAACTTTCGGAATACGGGTAGAACCGCCGACAAGAATTACTTCGCCAATCTGCGAGGTCGAAAGTTTTGCATCTTCCATCGCACGACGGCATGGCTCGAGAGTTTTTTCGAACAAATCGCCACAAATGCTTTCAAATTTTGCACGTGTAATATTTACGTTCAAGTGCTTCGGACCTTCTGCAGTAGCAGTGATAAACGGCAAGTTTACATCGGTTTGAAGCATCTGCGAAAGTTCGATTTTTGCTTTTTCTGCCGCTTCGCGCAATCTCTGCAGCGCCATCGGGTCTTTGCGCAAATCAATACCTTCGGTCTTCTTGAATTCGTCAGCCAAGAAATCAATCAAACGCTGATCGAAGTTATCACCACCAAGGTGAGTATCGCCGTTTGTAGATTTTACTTCAAATACACCGTCGCCGATTTCGAGGATAGAAATATCGAATGTACCACCACCAAGGTCATACACTGCAACAGTCATGTTTTGTCCTTTTTTGTCCAAGCCGTATGCTAACGCGGCAGCTGTCGGCTCGTTTATGATTCGGCGAACGCTCAAACCTGCGATTTCGCCGGCATCTTTGGTTGCCTGGCGCTGTGCATCGTTGAAGTATGCCGGTACGGTGATAACTGCTTCAGTTATTTTCTGCCCGAGGAAATCTTCGGCAGTCTGTTTCATTTTTTGCAGTACCATTGCAGAAATTTCCGGAGGCGAAACAAGTTTGCCGTCGATATCGACGCGAGCAGAATTGCCGTCCTGACCTGCAACAACCTTATACGGAACCATCGAAATTTCTTCATTAACTTCGCTCAAACGACGTCCCATGAAACGCTTGATCGAATAAACTGTGTTGTGAGGATTTGTGATTGCCTGACGCTTTGCAGCCTGTCCGACAATTTTCTCGCCATTTTTTGTAAAACCAACCATTGACGGGGTGGTTCTTGCTCCCTCGCTGTTTGCGATTACGGTAGGAGTTGTACCTTCCATTACCGAGACACAGGAATTAGTTGTTCCCAAGTCTATACCGATTATTTTTCCCATTGTTTTATCCTTTTATATATTATATTGTTTATCGTGTTTTATTTTCGCTTGATTGCTCAATCCAGAACAACCGACTATCTACCAAAAGCGTGCCAAACTGCAAAATACGTCATTTTGTCTTATTGTATGTCATTTTGTCTCAGTAGCGGTTTTTCACACCCTGACATTTTGTCATAATAATGACAGTAATATCTATGTAACAAGATTTTTTTTAGATTTCTTAGATTTTTGTTGAATAATTTATATTAAATTGCTATTTTTGATATTCAGTTTGTTGCAGAGAAAACTCAAGCGAGAAAACCATGAGAACGTTATTTAACCTTAAATTCTATATTTTTTTAGCAATTGTACTTTTTTGTGTATCTTGCAGTGATGATAAAACCGTTACAGACAGCAAAATTGATGCATCGAAGGTAATTGAGGAATCCGGCGTGCTGAGCACTTCATCCCGGCAACTCCTTGCAAACGAAGTCCGCAAAAACGATGCAGATTTCGTTCTTTTCACATATTTTAACACAGACGAGACATTAAATTCTCACGTGCTCGCACCGTTTACCTCCGGTGGTGCGTTCGGAATTTCTTGCGACAAAGACTTAACCACCGAGATTTCGCTGAACGATGTCGCACTAACGGCAACTTCGCCACTTGTCTTTCCCGGTTATTATTATTCCGAGGCATGGGATTTAAGCAAGAACTATTATTCTCTGCCGGCTGCATGGAAAATCACCCACGCAGCGCAGACGCTTGAAATTAATTCCAAATTTCAGGATTCAATCTATCGCGTAACAATTTCAAACATCAAAAACGACTCAATTTCGACTTCGAAATCGTTATATATCAACTGGACTAAGTCCGAAAACGCCGACAACTCAACCTATATTTCATTTGATTGCTATCCGACATTTTCCGATGCAGAATTTGCAAAAAGTTACGGCTGCGTTAAATCCGAAGATACCGGACTGTACATGACCGAATTGAGCTATCTCTCATCGCTGGATTTGCCAAAATACGGAGTTTTGCAAGTAAATGTTTTACGTTATAATACTGAAATTGAAACTATCGGCAACTACAAAATACTAAAACTTAATGCCGCAGAATCGTCTGTCTGCCTGTATTTGAAATAATATTTCGTTTCTGTATCGTTTTGCTTTTTATTTTCCTATCTTGCAATATCAACTCCGAAACAACGTCTTTATCATTCATTAAATAAAATTGACGAATCAAATTCAAACAGAAGATATGGCACAGGACAAATCAATTGTTGACAAATTATCCGAAAGCGAATACAAATACGGATTTACAAGCGACATTCCGAGCGATTTCGCCCCGAAAGGACTAAACGAGGATATTATCCGGTTCATCTCCGCGAAAAAAAACGAACCTGAATTTATGCTTGAGCGCCGCATGAAAGCGTATCGCCATTGGACAACATTGACCGAACCAACCTGGGCACACCTCGATTATCCGAAAGTAGATTTTCAGTCGCTATACTATTACGCTGCTCCGAAAAATCAATCCGAAGTCAAAAAATTCGAAGAAATCGATCCCGAAGTAAAGCGTACTTTCGACAAACTCGGCATTCCGCTCGAAGAGCAACAGCAACTCGCCGGAGTTGCCGTCGACGCAGTAATCGACAGCGTCAGCGTAGCGACAACTTTTAAGGATAAACTCGCCTCGCTCGGCATCATTTTCTGTTCTATCAGCGAGGCAATTCGCGAGCATTCGGATTTAATTCAAAAATATATGGGGACAGTAGTTCCCCCGTCCGACAATTTTTATGCAGCACTGAATTCCGCGGTTTTCTCTGACGGAACTTTCTGCTATATCCCGCCTGACGTCCGTTGCCCAATCGAACTCAGCACATATTTTCGCATTAATGCATCGCAGACCGGACAATTTGAACGCACGCTGATTGT
>JAQUZU010000185.1 GCA_028691175.1 Candidatus Kapaibacterium sp.
TCTAACTCCCGCATTTCGCGCACCACACCGGTTCCCGAATTATAGATTGTTACGGCATTATCTTGTGCGGACACACCGAGGCTGCCGAGAAACATGCCGGCGAGAATTAATTTCTTGCTAAGATTCATACTTTTACCTTTCTGATGATTTTCCTTATTTTGTATGAATTTAAGACGAGCACACGGCAAATTTAGTGACAAAAGCAACAGGATTAATTCGCGGAGACGCATCCCCCTGCGTCTCCACGTAGATTTTTATTTTCTGTCGCGCGGAAAATATTCGCCGGTTTCCTGCCCCAAAGAATTGCGGAAATCTTTTGCATAATCGATATAATGATATGCATTATCGACAACTTTTTTGATATCGGCTTCGGTCAATTCCTTGACAACTTTCGCCGGGACTCCGGCAACCAATGTTCCCTCCGGAACGACAAAACGTTCTTTCACCAATGAACCGGCTGCAACAAGCGAATTTTTTTCGACAACCGCACCATCGAGCACATTCGCTCCAATTCCTATCATACAATGATCGCTTATCGTGCATCCGTGAAGCGAAACGCTATGTGCTATTGATACAAATTTACCGATTCGCAGCGGAAAACGACGATTAGTAACATGCAACATCGATAAATCCTGCACATTCGTTCCCTCGCCTATTTCAATATAATCGACATCACCACGCAGAACGCAGTTATACCATATCGAGGCATCTTTATCGATAACTACGTCGCCAATAATTTTTACGCCTTCGCAAATGAAAGCAGATTCATGAATTCTCGGGGTCATACCCGCAAAAGTAATAATCGAGCCGTTATTGCCCGCTTCATATTTTAACATTATTTTCTCCATTTTTTTAGCTTAAGTTTACCAAGGCAGAGACTTGTGGAACCACGGTTCGTCTGCCCGGACAAATCCAATATTTTGATAATACGCGAACGAAATCGCTCCGTCCGGTCGAACGGTAGCGGCATGCATAATCGGTAATTCATTGCTGAAAGACTGCACATTAAAGTTATCGCCCTTTTCGCGGTCGAGGAAGTAAAGTCCTACCGTATTTGAAGTTACGCCGAGATATGCAAGCGATGTTTCCGAAATCATCACCGGAGTAGGAATAGAGTAGCGGAAAAATTTCTTCCAGATTATCTTGCCATGCTCATTCATTTTAAATACTGCCGACACCTGATCGCCCAATCCGGCATTAAACACATTCACAAAAATGTCGCCATTTTCCGCAACGGAAATCGAACGCGGAACAAGGCTCCAATCCTTGCGCCAGAGCAAATTACCGCTAAAATCATACGCAAAAACATTCGAGAGAACATCTTCGCCGACATAGCGTAAACCGGCTACATAAATCGCGGACTTCCCCGCAACCGGATATTTCACGAGACGTGTATCCGTGGCACGCTTCCACTTTACGCTACCTGTCTGCGAAAGCATTGCAAGCGTGTCTTGCTCGTTTTCCGAAGAGATACATAAAAGCGGGCAATCGTCCGCGGCAGATAAAGTTTTTTCGATTCCGCTCGGAAAGGATGCCGTCCAAAGTCGTTTACCTTCGAAACTGAACTTGCATACAACACCGTCAGTAGTGCCGGCAAGAACTCCGTCCGAGAGTGCGAGCAAATCGCACGGAAGAGTTGATTCTCCAAGCGGAGAGTCAGTAACCGTGTGCTTCCAGCGAAGTTTTCCGTCATAATTGAACGAATAAATCATACCGTTGCTATCGATTATATACGAGTTTTGCTCGGCATCAGCACACATCATTCCGTTTGCAACGGCACCTTTGTCGAGTTTTTTCTCCCAAAATTTTTCGCCGACAATGAATGCAATAATTCTGCCATCGGTCGTTGCGTAAATAAATTCCTCGTTCGAAAGAGCCAGCGGCGGTACAATTGCTCCTGCTTTTTCCGAAACATCATATTTATCGGTATATGTTCCATAAGTAATAAACCCTCCAAACTGCTCGAACGAATTGCTTCTGCCTGCGTCGCCAAGCATATTGACCGGTTTGCCTTTGAGGGTTTCATGGCTACATCCGCTAACGAAAAAGAATATTACCGCAATCCCGATAGACAGCAACAATAGTAGAAATCTATGTGTTTTCGCTTTCATTTTATTTCCTATTTGTTTTTAACGATTCGAATGCCGGAAAAAGTTTTGTCCTCCGGCTGCATTCTGTTTGTTATTCTGCAAAAAATATTTCCGGAATTAAATGCACCTCCGCGTAAAATTTTCGTTTCAACTCCGGTAGTTACATGCACCGGATCGATTTCGCTTTCGGCTGTATATTCATAAATATCGCCGTAGCACCATTCCCAGACGTTGCCGAGCATGTCATAGAGGCCGAATGAATTTGCCGTAAGTTTGCCGGGCGTGTGAAGTGCTAATCCGGAATTTCCAACGTACCAAGCAAATTCGCCGAGTAAGTCGTCTTGGTCTGCACCGCCGGCACGGCAGGCATATTCCCATTCTGCTTCGGTCGGCAAACGCCAGCCATTCGCTTTTTCGTTAAATTCAACTTCGTTGCCGGTAATTGAATAGCATGCGGACAAGTTCTGTTTTTCGGATAGAGCATTACAAAAATTAATTGCATCTATAAAATTCACGTTGTAAACAGGGAGGTTTTCGTTATCTTCGAGCGACGGATTCGCAGAAATCACATCTTTATATACAGCCTGCGAAATCTCAAAACGCGACATCTCGAAAGCGTGCGAGAGAGTAACGCGGTGAACCGGTTTTTCGTCGCCCAAACCGTTGTTGCTACCCATTTCAAAATTTCCGGCGGGAATAATGACAGTCTCGATTTCTCTAACATCATTCAAAGTGAAATTCAGTGCAGCAGTCGTATCGTTCGCAACAATCAGACGTACGGAATGCGAACCGGGAATTTCCGGCGGTACAAATTCGAGACGATTCGAATTTGCGAACTTCACGCTATCCGCGGGTAGCAGTTCTCCATCTAAGAAGACACGCGGCGTTGTGCCGTTTGCAGTAAAGT
>JAQUZU010000186.1 GCA_028691175.1 Candidatus Kapaibacterium sp.
CTTTGTCGTGAGGGTGGGGATACCAAGTCCATACAAGATTTCCTTTGCGTACCTGAACTTCTTCCATTGAAATTATATCTATATTTTCATGGGCGGTAAATACGTCAACTACCTTCTGAAATTCATGTTCTGTCTCCGGATGACTGTCGCTGTCTGTTCGCCAGATTATGTCTCCGTCAGACATTTCTACGCCAATATTAATGCTGCGAATATCGAAATTGTCCGGTAGCCACAAATATTTAACTTGTTGATATTCGGATTGAATCATTTCCCGCGTACCATCTTTCGAGGCATTATCAACGATGATGATTTCAAAATTTTTGTATGTTTGTGCAAGAAATCCTGCCAAGGTAACCCGAAGGTCTTCTTTTCTGTCCTTAGTTACTATTATAACGCTGATTTTCATAATTATATAATTAATAATAATTTCCAATAAATGCAAATATATCGTTTTATTTGGTAAAAAGTTAGCAAAAAATTTAGTATTTTTGTTTTACTTGACTTGTAATGTCTTGAGTGATGAAAATGAATTGTAGAAAAATTTATATATAAGGAAATCTATATGCGGAGCTTTGTTAGACTTTTGCTGCTTTTAGTCTGTGCAAATATTGCATTTGCAGCCTCTGTAACTTGGAAAGAGTATAATCCGGAAAAAATATCTGATTTGAAAAATACTTTTTTCGATGCAGACGGAAAATATTTCTATTCCGAATATAATGCAGATAATAATCTGTGGAGAGCCAGAAATAATTTTGCTTGTGGGGCTGATACAATTGTTGCAATGACAGGGGTACCGAATTGCGAGCGTTATTATATCGGCGAAAATTTCGAATATGCGATTACGGCAAACGGAGCACTGTATCGGTGTGCTGTCGGCTCGGATAGTTGGATGCGGATTAACTTGCCTGATGGTGATTATCAGGCTGATAATGTTTTCTATAACGGTGGCCGATTATTTCTATTTCCACGCTACGGCAGAGTATATTCGTCAGATAATAATGGCGTGAGTTGGCAGGAGGTTGAACGTCTCGGGACTACCGAAGCATTTTATTCCGGATTTGAGATGAATGATACTCTTTATGCAATTCGTTCGAATACATTGTATTATTCCGCTGATAATGGCGAAAATTGGCTGTTTTATTTTCCGCCGGACGGGCTTGATTCATATATCGATTACGTGATAAATGAAAATCAACTTTTTATGTCGGATATTCAAAATAATGTATATAAACTAAACGGACCAATTTTTGATTTAGTAACTACTGCTCCGAAAAAGATTTACGGCATGCACTTTGTTGATTCGCAAAATCTGCTGATGTTCCTTTCTGATGGTGTATATAACTATTCGTTCGAAAATAATGAATATAATAAATTATTCGCGTTTGATAAATCTATTCCGGCTGCTTCGTCGAATGTGTTGAAGTTTCGGGTTGCGACTTTCGGCAATTGCATTCGCTTTGCTTTGCCGTCGAATGAAATCGTAGAGTCGGCTGATGGGGGACAAACGTGGAAATATATTCGCTATGATTCTCGCCATGATATGGCAGAAATAATTGTTGCAAACGCAAATGAGGTTGCCGTCAATATTAACAATAGAATTTTTAAATCGAATGTAAAATATAAAATATGGTATGAAGCATTTGCAATGAATAGTGACGATAAACTTGCCGGTATGGAATTCGACTCCGACGGAAATTTGTTTTTCGGCATTTCTAATCGCGGAATAATAAAAAATACTGCAAATTCTACTGAATGCGAAATACTGACTCTTCCGGAGAACTATTTAGACTTGTTAGATTTGCAAATTGATGAAGAAAATATTATAGTTGCACTTTCAACCGGCGGACTTGTAAAATCCGCTACTCCGTTTGAAGAATGGCAGATTTTGAATCCGACGGTGAATTACGGAGAATTGCGTTCATCCGATAATCTGCTGTACTGGAAGCGCGACGGAAAAATTTCGCAAGTTGATAATACGGGGAATTTGCTTTCTACAATTCAAATTTCTGAAGGCGAGAAGGCAATTTCGGATATTGAACACTATCAAAATGAAAATCTATTCCTCACAACCGCAAACGGAATGTATAAATATAGTCCGAATGCTTTTCCGCTATATAATAAAGTGGCAAACGGAATTTTTAGCGAAAAATTAATTGGAATTAGGAAACTAGGTTCGCAAATTTTTGCACTTGACGAGCAAAATAATATATTTGCGAGCGATAATTTGGCAGAAAATTTCGGAGTGTATAATCTTGATGATATGTCCGTAAATATCAAGTCGATTACTTCGGATAATATTGCGAATTTATATCTCTCAACTGAAGAAAACGGTATCTGGATGCTTGATAATAATGATTCGGAGGCAATCGCATCCGACTATTATTGGATAAATAGAAATACCTATTTAGAGCATAGCAAAGATGCCGAAAAATATTTGGTGCTAAGCATGACAAACGAGGCAGGATCGATTTTTGCTTCAACAGGCGAAAATATGAATCGCTACGATATTTATTCGGGACGTTCTATGCACAAAATCGATTTTGCAGACTACAATCTCGAAAATTATGAAAATTATAGAATCCTTGCAACAGCGGTCAATCACAGCGGAAATTACTGTGCAATCACTCCTGCAGAAAATAATGCTGTTTCTGCGACTGATTCTGTGCTGGTGATTAATACTGCCACTAATAATGTTTTTGCAAAACTCGGCAGAAACTTTGTGCCGGAAGTCGGGGACGAATATTATTTTTACGATCTGTGCTTTTACGGAAATAATGAGCAGGTGCTTGAGACTTTCACGGTTCGCAGACCGCTGGAAGATGGTAAGTTTACATATTTGACAAATGCAAATTTATGGAATGTAGAATCCGATGAATTAATAAAAGAAGTACAACTTTTTACTGAAGAAGAGCAGAGCGGGAATGTCCTGACAGATGTATTACTGAATGGTGATAACATAATATTCGGTATGCAAAATGTTGAAACCGGCGAAGGAA
>JAQUZU010000044.1:0-8488 GCA_028691175.1 Candidatus Kapaibacterium sp.
GAGGAAAAGATAATATTGTCTCTGTTACAACTGAAAATGTAGCGAAGAGGACTATTACGCAGACCGTATCGGCAATCGGCACAATTCAGCCGGAAACCGAAGTAAAAATTGCTCCTGAAACAAGTGGTGAAATTTCGCAGTTGAACGTTAAAGAAGGCGACACAGTTAAAGCCGGGCAGCTGCTTGTTAGAATTAAGCCGGATATTGTAGAGACACAGCTTGAGCAGGTTCGATATTCGACCGAAGCCGTAAAATCAAATATTCCGATGAATGAATCTAATCTTGCGAAAGCACAAGCCGATTATAATCGTGCAAAAGAATTGTACGGAAAAAAATATATTTCGCAGCAAGAATTTGATGTCGCAAAAAATGCGTTAGACGCAGCAAAATCTTCGCTTGAAAACAGTAAACTGAGCTATAAACAAGCAAAAGCGTCTTATAATCAAACAGAAAAAACTGCTGCAAAAACGTATGTTCATTCTCCTATCAACGGTATTGTAACGCAACTCAACGTCGAAAAAGGCGAAAAAGTTGTTGGTACAGAAATGATGGCAGGTACCGATATGCTGGTGGTCTCGGACTTAAACGTGATGAACGCAGAGGTTGAAGTTGATGAGAATGATATCGTCTTAGTTAAAATCGGCGATACTGCGACAGTTGAAATTGACGCATTTGCAGATCAAAAGTTTGCAGGCGTTGTCGTAGAAATTGGTCACTCGGCGATTCAATCTTCTACCGGCACGCAGGATCAGGTAACGAATTTTAAGGTTAAGGTCCGTATTCTCGATGTGAATAACAGGTTCCGTCCTGGAATGAGCTGCAATGTGGAAATAAGCACAGAAAGACATGAGAATGTACTCGCCGTTCCGTTGCAGTCGGTAACTGAAAACACTTCTACAGTAAAAAATTCAGAAGAGTCGGGCGGAGGTTTCGGACCGGGCAAGCCGACTGTAGTTGATGAGAAGAAAGAAAAATTGGCAGTCGAAGAGCCGATTTCGATTATTGTCTATGTAGTGAACGGAAATAAAGTAAAAGCGAAAAAAGTTACGACCGGTTTAAGTGATAAAGGATATATCGAAATTACGAGCGGATTGAGTGAAGGTGAAGAGGTGGTCAGCGGGCCATATTATGCAATCAAAAAAGAATTGTCCGACGGTGCAATGGTAACCAAATCTAAAGCCGGGCAAAACGGCAAATTATAATAAACTGAGCACTTAAATGGAAAAAGAAGTAATAATAAATATCGAGAATATTGCGAAGATATATCGAATGGGCGAAGAAAAAGTCTATGCTCTACGCAATGTGTCGCTGAATATCTCGAAAAACGAATATGTGGCAATTATGGGACCGTCCGGTTCCGGAAAGTCAACTTTGATGAATATTCTTGGTTGTCTCGACACGCCGTCATTCGGTAAATATCTTTTCACAAATCAAGATGTGAATGAAATGACCGATAACGAATTGGCGGCAATCCGAAATAAAGAAATTGGCTTTGTATTCCAGACATTCAATTTGTTGCCACGCTCTAACGCATTAAAAAATGTAGAGTTACCGCTTGTTTATTCCGGTGTGAAAGCCGCTCGCAGAGAGGAAATGGCGATTAAGGCGTTAGAAGATGTCAGTCTTGCCGATCGTATGCTGCATAGGCCGAACGAACTTTCCGGCGGTCAGCGCCAGAGAGTTGCAATCGCTCGTGCATTGATAACAACTCCTTCGATTATTCTTGCCGATGAGCCGACCGGAAACCTTGATTCAAAAACAAGTATCGAAATTATGAAACTGTTTCATGATTTGTGGATTAAGGGTAATACGATTATTCTTGTAACTCACGAAGAAGATATTGCGAAATACGCACATCGAATTATTCGTCTTCGCGACGGTCTGATTGAGAGCGACAAACCAAATGAAAATCCGAAAACAAACTTTAACGTCTAAACGGAATTAAAACATGAAATTCGCTGAAATATTTGAAGCGGTAATTATCGCACTGAACTCGATTCGTGCCAACAAGATGCGCTCGCTTCTTGCATCGCTTGGCGTTGTAATCGGAATATCGGTGGTGATAATTATGGGCTGGGTTTTAACCGCTTTAGACGATGTTCTTGCGGAAACCTTTTCTATGATGGGTGCTGATGCGATGACAGTCTCGAAGTGGGACTGGTCCGGCGGTAAGAAATGGGAAGAGGTAATGGCACGAAAAGCTATTACGTATCAACAGGCGGAGAAGTTTTGCGAAAAAATTAAAAGTGCTGAAGTTGCCACTCCGTATATTTCCAATGGTGGAACGATTAAGTATAAGACAAATAAAATCGAATCAATGGTTTCGGTTAGCGGTACGAAAAGTGAATACGGATTGACTTCTTCGGGCGAAGTTTCGCAGGGAAGGTATTTCAACAAAAGCGAGGAGCACGTAAGTTCGAATGTCGTCGTTATTGGGCACGGGATAAATGAACTACTGTTCCCGGAAAATGACGCCCTCGGAAAAACGATTAAAGTTAACGGATACAAATTTGTAGTGATTGGTGTCATCAAGAAGCAGGGAACAGCAATGATGGACTTTATGGATAATCAGGTGTTTATTCCGCTTGGTGCTTACTCGGGAATGTTTGGAATCTCCGGTCGGTCTTTTAGTATTATCGTAAAAGCCGGCAGCAAAGAAAAAATGGATGAAGTACGTTTAGAAACCGAGGGCATTATGCGTAGTGTCCGCAATATAAAACCGGGTGCTGAAAGCGATTTTTCGATTAACGAAAGCAAGACGTTTGAAGAAACTTTTGCGAAAATACAAACTTACGTCTGGGGAGTCGGAATCGGCATGACCTCGCTATCGTTTCTTGTCGGCATTATCGGCATTATGAATATTATGTTTGTTGCAGTTGCCGAACGAACGAAAGAAATCGGCATTCGAAAGGCGCTTGGGGCTCCACGGCGCTCGATTATGGTGCAATTCATTGTGGAGGCGACTACCTTGTGCGTTGCGGGTTCGATTCTTTCGCTGATTTTTTGTTCGGGACTTGTCTTTGCTGTGGCGACTATTGCGCCGAAGTATATTCCCGAATTAAGTTTTTTGTCTCCTGTAATGCCACTGAAATTATTTATAGTTGCAACCTTTGTGTCGGTTTGTGTCGGGCTGCTCGCCGGATTGATTCCTGCATATCGTGCCGCAAAATTAGATGTTGTAGATTCATTAAGAAGCGACTAAGGAAAAAATATGAATATAATGGAAAGTGTTATTCTTGCGGTTGATTCTGTGCGAAGCAACAAATTGCGGTCAATTCTTACGTTGATTAGCGTTACGATTGGCGTTTTTGCGATTATCGGAGCCGGCACCCTGACGACTTCAATCGAGAGTGCTGTTTCAACAGAAATGTCGTCGCTTGGCGAGACAAATTTTACAATTTCGCGTACTCCGGCTGTGATGCAGCATGGCGATTGGCGTAAGTACATGAAAAGAAAAGCAATTACGTATAAGCAAGCCGCAGAATTGAAGGAAGAACTTGAAAGTAATAAATACATAGAATTTGTTAGTTCAAGTTGTTCTGGCGATGCTACAGTTGTAAAATATAAATCAAAAAGCACGGATCCGGATGTATATGTTCAAGGCGGAGATGATAATTATCTTGCTTCTTCGGCTCGTACTATTGAATCCGGACGCGAAATCGGCATCGAAGATGTAAAACTTTCGCGAAATATAGCTTTAATTGGAAACGATGTTGCGGTTAAGATTTTTGACGGCACTTCGCCGCTTGGCAAATCCATTACAGTCGGTAATCAAAAGTATGATGTTGTCGGCATTTTTAAAGCGAAAGGCGCTGTGATGGGGCAGAGCCAGGATAATCTTGTTGTGGTGCCTATTACGAATTATCTGAAGTATTTTTCTTCTGAGTGGGAACAGTCGATGGATATTAGTGTCAGGGCAAAAGACAAGAAAGTCTTAGATGATGCGATTAACGAGGCAATAGGGAAGTTTCGTATTGTACGTAATATAAAGCCTTGGGCAGAAAATGATTTTGAAATAACTACGAATGAGGCACTCTCGGAGTCTTTTTCGGGTCTGACCGGTTTTTTGAAATATTTTGGTCTCATTTGCGGCATTGTGTCCTTGGGAGCGGCCGGAGTCGGTATTATGAATATCATGCTTGTTTCTGTTAAGGAACGAACTCGCGAGATAGGCGTTCGAAAGGCTATCGGAGCGAAAAAAACATGGATAATTCTGCAGTTTATCATCGAAACAATTACGATTTGCCAGATTGGCGGATTTGTGGGAATTGTTCTTGGTGTAGGTGGAGCTTGGGCGTTAAGTCTGGCACTTGAAATGCCGCTGGTTTTCCCTATTGATCAGATTATCTTTGCAGTAATAATTTGTACGGTTTTAGGCGTTATTTCCGGGGCATATCCTGCGTGGAAAGCCGCGAAATTAGATCCTATCGAGGCACTCAGATACGAATAATTTTTTTAAGAAATGAAAATTTTATGAGCGGACTGCCTGATTATGGCAATCCGCTTTTCTTTTATACATTATCGTAAAAATTCATTACATTTTCCGCATGGCGCTTAATATCGAAAACGTTTAGTGCACGTTGTCTGGCATTTTGCGAACAAGAAATGTAATAATTCTTATCTGACATAAATTTAATTATTGCATTTGCAATTTCCTTCGGCGATTTTTCCGGAACCAATATTCCGGTTTCCGGAGTGATTGCCTCGTTTACTCCGCTGATATTAGTGCCGATAACCGGTTTTCCGCAAGCCATTGCTTCGAACAGCACGCGTCCCATGCCTTCGACTCCCTCGTGCGACGGAAGAATAAGTATATCGCATGTCTGCATAAATCGCTGTATTTCTGATTGTTGCGGCAAAACGCTAATTATCTCGTTTAATTTATTGCCGGAAATAAAATTTTGAAATTGATTGTAAGTCGCCGCGTCGAGTGGAGAGCCGCAGTAGACTACGTGAAATCCGGTATTGCCCTTGTCGGATAATAATTTCGCTGCCTGTGCCAAGTCAAATATTCCTTTTCCTGGTTTGTATTGCCCAACAAATAAAACAATGAATTTGTCCGGAGGAAGTGAAAGTGTTTTTTCTAAGTCTATTAATATCAGTTGATTCGCAGAACTTATCGCAATCTACGCCGTTGAATATTGTCCTATATTTGCTTGAAATGTCGTCTTTAAATCGGCGACGACATCCATCGGAAATGCCAATAATTCCGTCAGCCAATTTCGCACACGATTTGTCGTTTGGTGTTTGAACGGTTAATCTGACATGCCAGACTGTTTTGCATTTCGTGTGTTTTGCCGCAAAGGCACATAATATTGTATCGCGCTCGTGATCCGGATGAATTATCGAAATATTATCTCGTTTTATAATGTGTCTTACTTTGAAATAATACCGCAATAATTGGCATAAATTCTTTATTTTTAGTGGTGGAGTTGGCGGCAAAATATCAATTTTGCAATTTATCGCATGCAGTTCATTGTATAGATCTGTGCCTGTTGCCGGTAATATTGCTTGCGGAACATATCGCGAGCGCTCAAGGTTTTTTATGAGTGCGAGCATACTTTGCTGTCCACCCATTTTTAGATCCGGAAAGTGACTAATATATAATACTTTTTGCATAATTGCCGAAAATTAATAAAAAAATGGGCTAAGAAAGTGAAAATTCAAAGCCCCAAAAATTATTTCTTTAATGATTCAATTTTGTCAATGCCGTCATCAGGGCATTTTTTGTGAATCTTGTATGATGCAGAAAGCGTTGTAATTGGTACAGCGAGCAGTCTCTCTTTGGCAATCAAACACTTGCAGACGCGGCAAATGCCGTAAGTCTTGTCTTTGATGCGGACAAGTGCTTCGTCGAGTTTTTTGATATACTCGCCAATGCGCTGTACTTGAGCGTAAGTTTTTTCTTGCTCGAGAGCTTCCGGACCTTGCTCTGCCATGTGCATTGAATAAATCATGCTTTCTTCAGCGAAATCATAATTTGTATAGTCGTCGAGACGTTCGCGCAACATACGCAATTCGTCGAGAGCCTCGTGGCGGAATTCCATGATTTTCTCGCGGAATTGTTCTAAATCTTCGTCAGAATATCTTGGACCGTCATATTCGTCAATCGCGGCAGCTGTTTCTGCTTGAACAGTTCCGGCTGCGTGGTTAAAATTGGAAGTCAAGTCTTGATTAATATCTTCAATTGCAGAACCACCTGCGTTCAGAACTTCTACCAGCGGAGTGTCAGTTTTTTTGGAACTTTTTGTAGTTTTCTTTGAGGCTGCTTCAGCGTCTGTAGCGGGAGTTCCAACTTCCTTGGACTTGGATTTCGCTGCTTTCTTCTGCGGTTTTACTTCTTCGGCATCCAAGATTTCCTCTTTTTTTGATTTTCCCATTTGGTTTCCTCCGTGCAAATATATATTAAATTTATTATTCGTTAATAGTTTGTATAATATTATGTAACGTTTTTCTACCGGTGATTATTATATCACCGGTAGAAATATTTTCGTTATTTTTTTTCGATTACTACTTTGCAGTTATAATCTTCGATGTCAATTTGTGTGCCTTCGTCAATGCTTGTGTAAATTATTGATTCGGCAAGTGTTTCGTTCTTAATGTATTGAATTTGCTTCGAGAGCATTTCCGTTAACTTTTTATCCGCACTGAATGCTTTTATTGTGATTCGGTCTGTTACTTCAAAACCGGACGTTTTGCGCAAAGTCTGAATTCTATTTACAAATTCACGTGCAAAACCTTCGGAAATCAGGTTTTCGTCAAGTGAAGTATCGATTGCAACCGTAATGCCTGCTTCGGAAGCTACGAGCCATCCTTCGATGTCCTCGCTCTTAATCTCGACATCTTCGAAATCGATTGTAAAAGGCGAATCATTAATCATCAATTCAAGTTTCTTATTTTGCTCTAAGTCTTTGATTTGATTATTATTTAATTCTTTGATTGCATTCGCTACGGACTGAGTATTTTTGCCGTATTTCTTTCCGATAACTTTGAAATTGCCTTTCGCAGATTTGCGGACAATTCCCATATCGCCGGAGACAAACTCAATACCTTTGATATTCAATTCTTCGAGTATAATTGATTCAAAGTGTTGAATATCGCGTCGATCCTGCGGAGTTAATACCGGAATCAAAATGCGACGCAACGGCTGACGAACTCTAATCTTTGCTTGTTCGCGGAGCGAACGAGCAAGATTAACGATTTTCTGAGCAAGTTCCATGCGTACCTCAAGTTCTTTCGAAATGAGATCTTCATTCGGTTTCGGGAAGTCCAGCAAATGAATGGATTCCGGATCGCTTTCGTTTCTTAATCTCTGATACAAATCCTCGGTTAAGAACGGAGCAAGCGGTGCCATCATCGACAGCAAACTCAGCATAACTTCTCTCAAAGTCTGATATGCTGCGATTTTTTCTTTATCTTTCTCGCCCTTCCAGAATCTGCGACGATTGCGACGAATGTACCAATTCGATAAGTCGAAAATCGCAAATTCCTGAACTGCACGGAACGCTTTTGTTACTTCATATCTATCGAGCAAATCAATAAAATTCTTTAGCAAAGAATTAACGCTTGAAATAATCCAGCGATCAATTTCCGGACGCTCGTTGATTGGAACCAGCGGATCATTGTTGGTGAAATTATCGATGTTCGCATAAAGGGCAAAGAATGCGTAAGTATTAGTAATTGAACGGAAGAAATCCGAAATTACCGTCTTTACCAAGTCCTTTTCGTTGAACATCGTTGCCTTCCAAGGCGGATTATTCACAAATAAATACCAGCGAACTGCGTCAGCTCCGTATTTGTCCATAATATCGAACGGATCAATCGTGTTGCCTTTCGATTTTGACATTTTGATACCTTTATCGTCGAGAATTAACTCATTTACGATAATGTTTTTAAATGCCGGCTTGCCGAAGAGAGCAGTGGAAATATTATGCAAAGTATAGAACCAGCCGCGAGTTTGGTCAATTCCTTCTGCGATGAAATCGCCCGGAAATGTTTTCTCGAAGAGTTCTTTGTTTTCAAACGGATAATGCAATTGTGCGAAAGGCATTGAGCCGGAATCGAACCATACGTCCACAATTTCCTGAATTCGCTTGTAGGTTTTGCCGTTTCTTTCGAAGATAATTCTATCGACAAACGGCTTGTGCAGGTCGATTTCGATACCGGAATCTTTCAGCGGAATTTTCGCGCCGTTATCCATTACGTAAATACCGTCTTTTACTAATTCGGCGATCGAACCGATTGCAAACATGTCTTTTCCGTCTTCGCTTACCCAGATAGGAATTGGCGAACCCCAGAATCTGTCGCGCGAGAGCGACCATTCTTTTACTTCAGCAAGCCAGTTGCCGAAGCGACCTGAGCCGATTTCGGCAGGCTGCCAGTAAATCTGGTCGTTCAGTTTAAGCATTTCATCTTTGTATTCCGGCGACTTGATGAACCAAGATTCGCGAGCGTAATACATAATCGGGTTGCCGGTGCGCCAGCAGTG
>JAQUZU010000044.1:8588-13665 GCA_028691175.1 Candidatus Kapaibacterium sp.
TTCTTTAATATCGGATTTTACAACTTTGAGTTTAAGATAGCAATTTGCATCTTTTACGTCTTTATATCCGAGCGAAAGTTCGTGCGACGACAGCGGGGTCTCGATGGTAGGCGATTGCGGTACAACCTTAAATCCCTTATAAATCAAGCCTTTGTCAAAAAATGTTTTTAAAGCCCACCAAACTGATTCAACATAATTGTTTGTGCAAGTAATATATGCTTCATCCATATTTACCCAATAGCCCATGCGCTCTGTTAAATACTGCCAGCCCAAGTTCATATTGATATTTTGATAAACGAAGTCCTTGCAGGCTTTGTTGAAGCGATCAACGCCGTAAGCGACGATGTCGGCTTTATCGTGAAGTCCTAAATTTTTCTCGACTGTAATTTCTACAGGCAGACCGTGAGTATCCCAGCCGGCTTGACGTCTGACATAATAGCCCTGCATCGTCTTGTAGCGGCAGATTGTATCTTTAATGGTGCGAGCCATCATGTGGTGAATGCCCGGTTTACCGTTTACGGTCGGCGGACCTTCGAAAAAACTAAAATATTTGCTATCTTTGCGTAAATCCAGAGACTTGTCAAATATTTTGCTTTGCTTCCAAAACTCTAATACAGACTTTTCGAGTTCTGGGTAAGAGAGTTTTTCCGGTAACTGTTTATACATGTTTAATTTCTATTAATTTAACAATTTTTCGATTTCTGCTTCGGGAATTGTGATTTGTTATAAAATCGGTATCCTAAGCGATAAAAAGAAAACTAAATAAACGAGTATGACGATTGTAAATATTTAATATTGTGATATTTAAGAATTTAACTAAAATATCTAATATATGCGCTCAATGCGGTGAATAAAAGGTAACGATTTGATTATATAGCGTTCGATACCTGCACGCAGCGTATAAATAGCGAACGGGCAGTCCGTGCATGAACCGGTCATTTTTACATATACGACTTGCACAGCGGAATCATATCCGGCAAATTCTACATCTCCGCCGTCTTTCTGCAAATATGGACGCATTTCTTCGATCAACTGCTTCAATTTATTTTCAATTTGTTCTATGCTTTCGTTCATTTCGCTTTATGTTTCAAAAATATTAATAAAACAAAAACTCCCGCTGAAAAAATTTGGGCAGGAGTTTTTGTCGTTTTAACATGAATGTTTATTTTCTGTCTCTGTCGTGTCCGCCTCGTCCGCCGCCACGATTTCCGCCGCGACCGCCTCCGCGAGAATCAAGTCTCGGAGCAGGTTTAACATAATGTTCGGGATCTAATCCGGCTTTGCGGCTGAGTCTGTATTTACCGTCGCGAGTTGCTTCGATCAGCATTGCGTCGAATCTGTCGCCGACTTTTACTACGTCCGATACATTTTCAACGCGTTCATTTGCGAGTTGTGAAATGTGTATCAAACCTTGTTTTTTGGGCATAAATTCAACTATGCAACCGATTCCGTCGATGATTTCTTTTACTTCAACATTATTATACATAGTGCCTTCTTCCGGCTTTGCTACGATTTGCTTAATAATATTGATTGCGGCTTCGCCGGATGCGGCATCTGTTGCAGCAACAGTTACCGAACCGTCATCTTCAATATTAATGTCGGTGTTGGTATCTTTTGTGATGCTGCGAATCATATCGCCACCAGGGCCTATAACGGCGCCGATGCAATCAGTCGGAATCATAATTGTATAGAAGCGTGGAGCATATATGGACAGGTCAGGACGAGGCTGAGCAATCACGTCTGACATAATGCCGAGGATGTGCATTCTGCCTTGGCGAGCCTGCTCGAGTGCTTCTTTCATAATTTCGATTGAAAGACCTTCGACCTTAATATCCATTTGGCAGGCGGTGATACCGTCTACAGTGCCGGTTACTTTAAAGTCCATATCGCCCAAGTGATCTTCATCGCCGAGGATATCGCTCAAAATTCCTACTCTGTCATTCACGTCATCTTTAATCAAGCCCATTGCAATGCCGGCTACCGGTTTTTTCATTGGAACGCCTGCGTCGAGCAATGAAAGCATACCGCCACAAACTGTTGCCATAGATGATGAACCGTTTGAGCCGAGAGTATCGGATACGACGCGTACAACGTACGGAAATTCTTTCTCAGAAGGCATCATTGCTTTTAGAGCACGCTCTGCAAGGTTTCCGTGTCCGATTTCGCGACGGCTTAAGCCGAGGCGTTTAACTTCGCCGGTTGCGAACGGTGGAAAGTTATAGTGCAAAAAGAAATTGTTTGTGTATTTCGGCTGCAATCCGTCAACCATTTGCTCGTCGCTCTTTGTGCCGAGAGTAGTGGTACAGAGTGCCTGAGTTTCGCCACGAGTGAATAACCCGGAACCATGAGCGCGTGGCAGAACGCCGATTTCGCATGTAATCGGGCGGATTTGATTTAATTTACGTCCATCCAAACGAACTTTGTCATTCAAAATCATTTCACGCATTACTTTACTCTCGAGATCATCGAGAACTTCGGCAGTGTATTTCTCGATTTTGCCTGCGTATAATTCATTTTCGCCATAAACTTCGTTTGTTTTTGCAAGTGCCTTTTCGCTCAATTTCTTACGAGCGGCAGAGCGTTCATTTTTAGTAGTTACCGAATGAACATAAGCGTGCAATTCCTCGCTGATTTCGTCTTTTATCGTGTTGATAAATTCTTCCGGAGCGAGGTCTATTGTATGCTCGCGTTTCGGTTTAGAGGCAATTGCAGCCAAATCATTTTGCAATTTATTTAAGATTTTAATTTTCTCGTGTGCAAAATTTAATACTTCGAGGAATTCCTCTTCTGAAATTTCCTTGCTTTCGCCTTCTACCATGCAGATAGCGGCGTCTGTGCCGGCAACTGTCATATCGAGGTCAGAAGATTTCAACTGTTCAAATGACGGATTTACAACTAATTCGCCATTAATTTTGCCGACTCTTACTTCGGAGAACGGACCGTGGAACGGAATATCCGAAATTAAGAGTGATGCAGATGCAGCGACTGCCGCAACTGTGTCCGGAGTTACTTCCGGATCGAACGAAAATACGGTTGCGATTACTTGAGTTTCAAAACGCCATGTTTTAGGGATAAGCGGGCGGGTAGGACGGTCAATCAAACGTGCAACGAGTGTTTCCGCGTCCGAAGGGCGGGCTTCACGTTTTAAAAATCCACCCGGGATTTTTCCGCCGGATGCCATTTTTTCTTTATATTCTACTGAAAGTGGGAGAAAATCTTTTTCAAGATCTTCTTTTTCGGCTGCACAAGTGGTTACTAAAACCATTGTTCCGCCACAGCGAGCCATTACTGCACCGTTTGCAAACTTTGCGTAATGACCTGTTTCGAGAGAAAATTCTTTCCCCTCGAAATTTATTTTTACTTCTTGTCTTTCCATTTTACTGTTTCTCTTAGTGGATTAAATTTATCGGGATATCCGACTTCTGTTGAAAATACAAAATTACAACCCGCGAATTACTTGTTATATCGCAGGTTGTAATTCATTAATTGACAAAGCAATACCTTTGTACTACTTTCTTAACTTTAAAGCTGCGATAATGCTACGATAACGTTCGATATCGTTTTTCATTAAGTAAGCTAAAAGTTTTCTGCGTTTACTTACTAATTGAATCAAACCACGGCGTGTTGCGTGATCTTTTTTGTGGCTTTCCAGATGTCCTGTAAGCTCTTGGATTCTTGTAGTAAAAATGGCAATTTGTACTTCAGATTTGCCGGTATCAGTTGCATTTGCACCGTATTGTGATACAAGTGCTGCTTTTGTTTCATTAGTGATCATCTAAGTGTATCTCCACCAAAAATATTATTTTTTATATCTGTTCTCAATTTACAACTTACAAAATTACGAAATATTTCGCAACTATACAAATTCTTTTAATAATTTAATGCAATTATCTTTGTCTGTTTGTAGGGCTTGGATTAATTCCTGCATGCCGTTATATTTGATTTCATCGCGTATATGCTTATAAAATATAGCAGTTACTGGTTTGCTATATACGTCTTTATCGAAATCGAATATATTGATTTCGAGCGTTGTTTGTTTGTCGTCGGTCAGCGTCGGGCGACATCCGATATTTGCCATTCCGAAATATATTTCGTTATCAATCCGGACTTTTGTCAGGTAAACTCCGTGTCCGGGCAGAAGTTTGTGCGGATTTGTAGCTTCAATATTAATTGTCGGAAAGCCTATTTTCCGCCCGAGTTTGTTGCCATGAACAATTTTCCCGCTTACGGTATAAGCATATCCGAGCAAATTATTTGCTTCCTGCAGTTTCGTTTCTGCGATTAGCTTTCGGATTTTTGTACTTGAAATTACTGTCTCGCCGGTTGTAAAGCATTGCAGCTGCTTGACTTTAAAATTATTTGTTTCGGATAATTGTCTTAATAATGTGAAATTTCCGCCGCGATTTGCGCCGAAAAGGTTATCATATCCGGCCAACATTTCTTCAAATCCGATTTCCTTTAAAAGTATGTCGAGAATAAATTTATCCGGCGAAAGTTGCGAAAACTCCTTTGTAAACGGAATTATCATTACTTCGTCGATTCCGCATGCTTCCAAATGCAGTAGTTTCTCGTTCAAATCGTTTAGCAGTTGCAGGGGAGGGCGGTTCGGATTATTTATGACTAATTGCGGATGTGGGTCAAAAGTAACGACCATGCTTTTGCAATTATTATTTTTCGCCTCTTGAACCAATGATTGTAACACAGATACATGCCCGCGATGTACTCCGTCGAAGGAGCCTAAAGTTATGATTCGTCGTGATTTAGGACAATTTGAAAGTTCGCGATATACCTGCATTGTTCTTCTTTATTGCTGTTTAAAGTGCAAAAACAAAGACGTATTTTACTGTAAATTATTTGCTTTTGCCTGCAAATATTCGCGTCTTTTGACGTTCATTTCGTCAATTGTAGTCGCGTCATCCACAGAATATTCCGCGATTTTTGTTCGGCGCAATTCTTTCAAATAGGCACCGCAGCCTAATTGTTTTCCGATATCGTTTGCCAGCGTGCGAATATATGTTCCCTTTGAACAATCAACTTTAAATTTAATAATTGGCAGATCGATTTCCACATCTGAATA
>JAQUZU010000045.1 GCA_028691175.1 Candidatus Kapaibacterium sp.
CCGGAACTATATAGCATATTGAACAGCGAAGAGCAAGTTTTCGCGTCGAATCTGCTGGCAGAAATGCGACAGCTAAATTTGAACGAGAGTATGGGCGAATTAGTTTGTCTGGTGGCAATCAAAGATTTAAACGAAGAAAAGAGCGAGCTAATAAAAAGTAAATTTGGTGATGAAGCCCTAAAGAGTGCCGAATTATTCGGACGTATAAGCAATATTGCCCTTCCGGAAGGCGAAAAGAAAATCGCTACCCTGCGTAAAGTATTTATCGAACTGTCTGACGATTTAAAAATTATTATTCTAAAACTTTACGAGCGTCTGACTACCCTGAAAATCGCATTTGCAAGTAACAGCGAAAATCTAAAATCCCTCGCCGACGAATGCCTTAATCTCTATGCACCGATTGCTCAGCGGCTCGGTATTCGCCAAGTATACAATCCGATGGAAGATATTGCATTTAAAGTGCTCTATCCTGAGGATTTTGCGAAATTAGACAAGGCAATCGAAAAGCGTCGCTCGATTTTCGAGAAAAAATTGCACGAAATGACTGCAATTCTCCACGAGCAGATGGAGAAAAACGGCATTAAATGCGACATTCAGGCTCGAGTTAAACGCCCATATTCGATTTTCAAAAAATTAGTCAATCAAAACACAAATCTTGATAATATTTTCGATTTAATGGCGTTACGCATTATCACGGACAAAGTTGACAACTGCTATCTTGCTCTCGGAATTGTTCATCGTAACTGGATTCCGATTGAAAAGCGATTCCGCGATTGGGTAACATTTCCGAAGCCGAACGGCTATCGCTCAATTCAGACTACAATCACAACAAAAAACGGCGATAAATTCGAGATTCAAATTCGTACCGCAGAGATGCACAACGAAGCAGAATACGGTACGGCGGCTCACTGGGCATACAAAGAAAAATCTAACGCCGAATCCGATTCGATTTCGAAATTGAAGGAATTCCTCGAAAATGATGAGTACTTCAACAATCCTGACGCACTCGACGAACTACTCAAAGCGGACGCCAAGCGCAATTATATCCATATTCTGACGCCGAAAGGCGAAGTAAGGACAATTCCGGAAGGTTCGACGATCCTCGATTTCGCAAATACAATCCACACGGACGTATTTTTGACCTGTGTTGGCGGGCGTATCAACGGGAAATTTGCGAAACTCAAAACAGAGCTCCAAACCGGCGACATTGTCGAAATCACGACAAACAAGAACTCGAAGCCATCGCGCGACTGGCTAAAAATTTTAAAATCGCCAAGTGCAAAAACAAAACTTATTCAGTGGCTCAAGAAAAACGAATCAAACCAGATTCTTGCTGACGGAAAACGCAACTGGGAGCACTTCAAAAAAGCTAATCGCCACAAGCTAAACGGATTCGACGACGAAACCGTTTTCAAGCAGAACCTGACGAAGATCGGCTATAAATCTCCCGATGATTTCTATTCGTCTATCGGCACAAATTCGCTCAAACTGTCGCTTACGTTGCTTCGGAAACTTTATCCGGAAGCCTTTGTAAAGAAAGAAGATCCCGCAAAGAAAGCACAAAAAGCCGGTAATACGGAAGCTCCTGAAGTTATCGTTGAAGGTTTGGAAAATATCGAGACACATCTTGCAAAATGTTGCAATCCGATAAAAGGAGAGCCGATTGTCGCTTATGTATCGAAAACAGGCATCAAAATTCATGCTGCAACATGCCGTCATATCAACACAGATGCAGACGCAGAACGCTTGAAGCCCGCACAGTGGGCAAATTCTAATTCAATGCAAACTTCGCGACTACAGATTTTCGGCATTGAGTTGGCGAAAATGCTGCTTGCTTCTGCAGAAATTGCTCAAGCACTAAAAATCAATATTACATCGACCAGACAGGTTCCGAGTGGCAGTGAACTTAATTGTCTCGAGGCAATGGTTCAAATAAAAGATATTGAGCAACTCGATATTTTCCGAAAAAAATTGCGTGCCACTGCCGGAATAGAAGCGGTAAAATAATGATAAATGCTAAATAGTGAGCGACTAATGCAGCCTCCAAGCGGACCAATTCAGCAGTATTTTTACCGTTAATAAACATTAAACTTTGACATTATAATATGCTAAAAAATAAAATATTTCTTAAAAACCACGATAAAATTGCAGCTATATACGGCAAAAAATCAGTTACGTACAAGGAAGTCCTCGACAATGTCGGCACATATATGGACGTGATTTTCGCGGGACACACTCGGACAAAAAAAGTTGCAATTTACGCCGAAAACCGCCTCGAGTGGCTTTACGCTTTTTATGCGTCATGGGCAATGGGCTATGTTCCGATTACAATTGACCATCTTTCGACTCCGGAAGAGTTGGCGTATATTTTGCAAAAGTCTGAGCCGGAACTGGTTTTTATTTCAAATTCTTCCAAGCCGAATCTTGACAACGCGTATCGCACTTTGTCATATCGTCCGATGCTGTATAATCTCGACTCAAATTTAAAACAACACTCTTGCACGGCGGCAAATCTCGCAAAAATAAAATCTATCGGCGAAGACATTAAATCGCTCGCACTGATAATTTTCACTTCCGGCACGACCGGGTCGCCAAAGGGCGTAATGCTGTCCTTCGAGAATATTCTGGTTAATATTGTTTCGGTAGCGGAGAACATACCGATTTTCAACTCGAACGATCGCGTTCTGGCACTTCTGCCGCTTCATCATGCTTTGCCGTTGGTTGGTTCGCTGATTTGCCCGCTTTATATTGGTGCGACAGTTGTATTCACGCCATCGCTCGTACCGAACGAAGTCATCTCCTCCATTGCGGACAACAAGGTTACAATGATCATCGCCGTACCAAAATTTTACGAAATGGTTCATCGCGGCATTATGGGACAAATCAACGCAAAAGCGGCTGCACGAGCACTTATGTCGCTTTCGCGCAAGGTGGATTCCATCAAATTTGCACGGTTGCTTTTCGGCATGGTACAAAAGAAATTCGGAGGCTCGCTTCGATATTTGGTTGCCGGTGGTGCAGCGATGAACAAAGAAGTCGGCTACGACATGCGCCACCTCGGATTTGAAATTCTCGAAGGCTACGGAATGACCGAAGCCGCACCAATGATTTCGTTCACACGTCCGGGGCATGGCGTCGTAGGCTCGCCGGGTCCGGCTCTGCCCGGCTGCGAAATTAAATTTGTACAAGACGAAATCGCCGTTCGCGGTCCGAACGTAATGCTCGGCTACTACAATAATCCGGAAGATACCGCCGCGATACTTCGCGACGGCTGGCTATATACAGGCGATAAAGGCTATCTCGGCAAGAACGACATGCTGTATATCACCGGCAGAACGAAAGAAATTATTGTTCTGTCAAACGGAAAAAACATTAATCCGGTCGAACTGGAATTTAAACTATTGACTTATGATACCGGCGTTATTCAGGAGTGCGCGATTTTTGAATTCGCGGATTCGCTCTCGTTAATCGTCTATCCGAACGCCACGTTCTTGAATGAAAATTCTATTCAAAATGTAAAAGAATACATCAAAGAAAACGTCCTCGCGAAATTTAACAGCGAAATTTCGCATCACAATAAAATTACTAATCTTTTTATTTCCGACAAAGAATTGCCCAAAACACGGCTTGCGAAAATCAAACGCTTCATGTTGCCGGAAATCGCGAAGTCACTCACCGAAAGTTTCACTCCGCAGGCAGAACCGCAAACCGAAGAATTTGCAATTTTAAAAAAATATTTCGCCGACAACAAAAACAGAATTTTGCGATTAGATTCTAATCTGGAAATCGATCTCGGACTCGATTCGCTCGATAAAATCAGTCTGCTTGTTTTTGTCAATTCAACTTTCGGTACGAATCTCGCTGAAGAAGAGTTTTCTAAATTCAATATTGCAGAAAATCTCCTCGCTTATATTCACAGCAATAAGACAAAGCAAAAAACCGAAGAGGTAAACTGGAGAGATATTCTGCATAAAACCTCCGGAAATATTTCCCTGCCGAAATCTTGGCTTACGCAACCGCTTATAATCAAAGGATTTAGACTTTTTGCAAATCTCTTTTTCCGCGTAAAAGCCAAAGGACGCGAAAATCTGCCAAACGGTCCGTTTATTCTCGCATCTAATCATCAGAGTTTGATGGACGCGTTTTTCGTTTCGTCGTATCTAAAAAATTCGGTTTTACGCAAAACATATTTTTATGCAAAGCGTAAGCACGTGCAGAATTTCTTCCTAAAATTCTTGGCAAATACAAACAACGTAATCGTCATGGACATAAATAAAGATGTGAAATCCTCAATGGAAAAACTTGCATCTGTGCTGCAAAAAGGGCGAAATCTGATAATTTTTCCGGAAGGAACACGCTCGCTTAACGGTGCACTCGGCGAGTTCAAAAAAATGTTTGCTATCCTAAGCAGCGAATTGAATGTTCCGATTGTACCGGTTGCTATTGACGGAGCATATCAGGCACTGCCGAGCGGAACACACCTTCCAAAGCCGTTTAAAAAAATAACGATTGAGTATTTGAAACCAATTTATCCGGAATCGCTTTCTTACGAATCGCTCAGCACAAAAATACGCGAAAACATAAATCGTGCAATCAGCAAAAACAACGATTAGAGCAAAAGCACTCCCGATTGAATCCAAATAAAAAGAAGCATAGAAACCCTTTGGCATACGCCGGGAATCTATGCTTCTTTTTTGCGTTGATATTACTATTTTTTCGTTAGTTTATCAATAAAGACATTTACTGCTTTCGAACCGGCGGAAACAACGCTCGCGAGTTGTTTGACCGGAGTATAGCATTTGCCGTAAATGACGTCTACTAAACTTTTCATCGGATCAAAAACCTGTACAATCTGATCTAATTTAATCTGGACATCTTTTGTAACGCCGTTAAATTCATTTGCAGCCTTATCAATTTGCTGCATGGAAGTAATCGCTTGATCTTTAATTTCGCCAATATCATCAACCGCTTTCGAGAAGGAATCGGTTAATTCAGAAATATTTTTCTGAACCGAATCCAGTGCTTTGCTGATTTTCACTACCATATAGACCATTACGATCAGTGTCAGGCAGATTCCGATTATTAGTACCACTTCAAGTGTAGGGCTCATATCCTACTCCTCGTTTTCGCGCTTCAGTTCAGTTTTAAATGTATCGATTCCGGCTTTAGCGGCGTCTTTTACATTGCCATATTTCGAGGAAATATCGCTCTTGGTCTCGCCTACTTTGTATTTAGCTCCGGCTAAAATATCTTCTGCTTTGCCAATGATATTGCTTGCCTGATCTTTTGCGGCATTAATAATTTGCTGGGCTTTTGCTTTGCCGTCTTGAGCGGCGGCAGAAACTACTCCGCTTACTTTATCTTCGACAATACCATAGTAATCAGATGCTTTGCCATAGATATCCGAAGTTTTGGTTGCAATGTCCTGTCTTAATTCTTTACCGGATTTCGGAGCAAGCAATAATGCGGTAATTGCTCCAACTGCACTACCAACGAGCGCACCCATCAGAAAGCCTTTTGTGTAGTTTTGTTGATTATCAGACATAATATCCTCCATTAATAATTGTTTTGCTACCAATTTTCGGGCAGCGTAATAGGTTTATTTTGTGCTTTCAATATAATTTCCGAAATTTCACGTACGGCACCCTTGCCGCCTTTTTTTTCAAGAACGATGTGCGAAACCTCTTTCACGGATTCCACCGCATCAACGGGGCAAACAGCCAATCCGACAATTTTCATCGCATGCAAATCATTTACGTCATCACCGATATACGCGATGCTCTCCAGCGGAATCTGCAGATTTTTCGATAATTCTTCCAGACTGCGCGTTTTGTTTCTCGAACCGACAACAACGCTTCCGATTTTCAATTTTGTAGCTCTGGAGATTACAATCGGCGAATTTTCGCTCGTTAAAATCGCTGTGCGAAGTCCGGCTTTATGCAACAATTCAATTCCCATGCCGTCTCGCAGCGAAAATCTCTTCATTTCTTCGCCGTCACGCGAATAATATACGGTACATGGAGTCAAAGTTCCATCGACATCCATTACCAATAGTTTAATACGCTTTATTTTCTCTATTATTTCAATATTTTCCATTTTTTTTCGTAATTTTGCAAATTAAACGTGAGTTTTAGAGTTCTAAGTAACGATTGCGAAACATAATTATTTTATCAATATGAAAAGTTCTTTATTAAAAAACTATATTAACGTACATGTCGCACTAAAAGAAGAGCATTACGAGATGGTATTTGCTCTGATTCAGCGTTTTGAATTTACCGGCATAGAAGAAAAATTAGACGAAATCGTAATCTGTTTTGTCTCGAGTTATTGGACGGACGAAATCCGCAAAGCACTTATGGAAGTGATTAACTCGATTGAACCGGAAGCATTTATCATTAAAGAAGAGACTATTGAAGAGCAAAACTGGAATGAAGAATGGGAAAAGAACGTCGAACCGGTCAGAGTAAGCGACGATATTCTCATCACTCCGGAATGGAAAAAAGACGAATTCGACGCAAAATATAAAATCATTATCAATCCGAAAATGTCTTTCGGCACGGGCGATCATCAAACAACACGTCTTGTGTGCCGCTTAATGGAAGACATTAAAGACCCGAAAAAATTTTGGATTGACGCGGGAACAGGCACCGGCGTGCTCGCAATTTTCGCCGCAATGCTCGGTGCAGAGCGTATTTATGCGTTCGACAACAACATCTGGTCAATCGAAAATGCGAAAGAAAATTTCGAACTCAACGGCGTTGCGGATAAAATCGAACTTGCCGAAGTCGACATCGAAGACTGCACTTTGCCTGAATGCGATATTGTAGTTGCTAATTTATTCCTCAGCCTTGTCGTTCCGGCGATGCCGCTGTTTTATAAATCGTTGCAACGCAAAAAAGGCGATTTAATTCTCTCCGGCGTACTGAAATATCATTTAGAAGACATTCTCGAAGGTGCAATGAAAAACAATTTCGAGGTTATTAACACACTATTCGAGGACGACTGGGTAGCAGTTCACCTGCGCGCAATGTAAGCCATGAACAGAAAATTTGCATCAATCGATGTCGGGTCGAATACAATTCTAATGCTGGTCGGCGAACTCCTGCCCGACGGATCAATTCGCACAATTCGCGATGAGCACTCAATCGCTCGTTTAGGCGAAAACGTTAATAAAACCGGCGTGATTTCAAAAGCAGCAATCGCCCGCGCTTTGCCGATATTCGAAAAATACCGCAAAATTGCTCGCGAAGAAAATGTCGAGGCAATATGTGCATGTGCAACTTCTGCAGTACGCGACGCCGGTAACAAAGCGGAATTTCTCCCGCTGTTCGACGAAGCACTCGGCGAAAAAATCCATGTAATTCATGGCGAAACCGAGGCGACGCTGAGTTTTCTCGGATCTACCGAAGACCTTACCCGCAGCACAATCATCGACATAGGCGGAGGCTCGACCGAGTTTATTTGTGGCGAAAATTCAGTAATAGAGTATAAAACAAGCCTGAATTTCGGCGCGGTAAAACTAAAGGAAAAATTTTTTCGCTCCCATCCGGCGCCGCCAGACATTCTCCGAGCAGCCGAGGAAACAATTCGCCGGGAATGCAGTATATTGCCGGAAAAGATTTTCGCTACAGACAAAATATATTCTGTAGCCGGCACTCCGACTTCAATTGCGGCAATTTATCACAATATTCGCGAATTTGACTATGAGAAAATTCATCTCTTCCACCTTACTCCGCAAATCGTCGATGATGTTTTCGATCTTGTGATGTCGCATTCACTTGCGGAATTAATCGATAGATACGATATTCATCCGCAACGTGCAGACATTTTGCCGGCAGGAATTTCAATCTTAAAAACCGTAATGAAGCAGTTCAGTATCGGGCAAATCATAGTCAGTGCAAAAGGGTTGCGCTACGGAATTTTGAAAAATATGATAACAAATCAAATATCAGTAGGATAATTCATGAAAAAAATCACAATTTTAATGTTGCTGGGAATAACATTGCTTACCGCCGCCTGCGGAACAAAAGAAAATGATCGCTCCGCGGCAGTATATGAAAAGAAATTTACCTTAAGCAATTTTAATGATGTTGCAACATTGGTTAAAGGCAACAAAGACATTTCGAGCGAAGACGTTGTACTTTTAACAAACGCTCTAAAACGTCTCGTTGCAACGAAGGATTCGATTATCGGAAAAACAGTTAAGCAGTTGATTGAAAACGAGTTGCGATATGTACGCGATTATTCGGATGCACAATTTGCCGACGTCGCGAATATCTGCATGCTCCGCATAAATACCGAAAGCAAGTTTCTCGGCGTATTGCCTGCAGACGGCAAGGACGGCAAATCTATCAATAATCTGTATTTTGAATTTAAGAACAACATGAATAAGTCGTTCAAGTCAATTGCCGGCGAAATTCAATTCTATTTCCGCCAAGACAGCACTTCAGCCCCGATTCCGGTTAAGCCGATTAAATTCAACTTTGAGAAGGAAATCGCCGCACACTCGGTCGACACACTGATTTTCTATCAGCCGTATTCGCCGACAGACGATGTTTCCGAATTATTGCGTACTCAAACTTCCCACATCAGTGGCGTAATCAATGTCTTTGACGTAAAATAACTTAATCGAAATAAAATCCGATAGTAAAATACAACGACGAAGTGCCGGTTCCGAAAGAGAATTTATCCGGCATTTCGTTTTTTGTTTTTATGCCTGAGATCGTAATTTCCTCCAAGGCAGTTTCGTAGAGGAACCTCAAACTATATTCGGCAGACAGGCTTACATTCCGCACAACGAACCATTCCGCTCCAAGGAAAAATCCCGCTCCATAAGTATTCGCCTTTTCTTCGCGAATTATATCCGTAAAATCCCTGCCCTCTTCTTTTTCGTTGTTGATTGCAAAAATCAGTTCTGTTCCCATATACGCCAAAATATTCGACGAAGTACCGAAATTATAGCGAATTCCGGGATAGAATGAAAATCCGAGCACTGTATTTCTATAATCTTTCGTGCCGATTTCCGGTTTATCCTGCGATTCCAGACTATAATTTGCTCCAAGTCCGAGCCGAAGCGCTACATGATTTCCGCCTCCGAAATAATATTGATAGCCGATACCGCCGTCGAAATTATCTACTCCGAGATCGCTCAACCCGCGCAATTTAAAAAGCAGAGCGTTATCGCCCGATTTTGCCCTATACGAAACATCGTTTCGCGGTTCAGCACTTGATGCAAACGTGCAAAGCACAAATGCCGCCATCATTCCTATTATTTTTTTCATCACTTTTTCTCCTGAACTCTAACTTTATGAAATACATACGGCGGATCTACACGCAGCACTACGACACTTTCCGGCGATGTAACCACAGGAATCAAAATTCCGGTCGAATCTTCTACAACTTTGTGAAATTCCACATAAGCATCGATTTCATCCGGAGACAAATGCCGGATCACGTCTATTCCACCGCGAACCGTTACGGTTACTGTTTGCGGTTCTATAATATCGTTTTTCATATACATTCCGCCACGAACACGCAATTTCACATCCGGAACCACAAGTTCGGCTTCCTGCTGCACATCTAACTGCAATTTCACCTGCTTAGGCAAAACCTTAACGACCCCGTCGAGCGAGTCCGAAACTTCCACAATTGTCGAAACCGGCTCATAAACATCGTCAAGAAGAATTTCTTTACTAAACCACTGCTTAATTTTTTTTGCAATTTCATCATTACCCTTTATAGTAACCATATCGGGCATCATCTTTGCTTCGCCGACAATAATATATCCTTTACGCAGACTTATTCGAAAGTTTGGTTTAATCGGTATTGAATATTCCCCGACACTTCCGGTTGAAATTTTTATATTATCCGGAATAATATCAGTCGCCTGGACGTAATCCAAATATTTTACGTTTTTCAGGATATTGTCGCGCGTAATTTCATACTTTGAATCATTTATCATTGAGCGAGTTAAATCAATATTGCATATTGCGGACGAATTAAGCATCAAATTAAAAATCTGCCAGCCAGAACCGTTCACCACGAGAGTCAGGTTTTCCGGCGGCGCAGACGAAAACGCCCGATTTCCCGGCAAAGTTATATTCAGCGGAATGCTGATTGTAGTGCGATATTCTTGATTTAACGAGGTATATGCCCACAATGCCGTTGCAAAAAACATAGCTCCAAGAAACGACTTCGAAAAGACAACGTTCGAAATCGATTTTAGGAGCTTACTATTATTTATAAAATGCTTCATTATTCTATTTCCAAAGTTCAGCCCGCAAAATAGCAATTATTCCGTAGAGTTCAAAGAATCTTTCAACTTATTCCGACGCATAGTCAGTTCTACAACCTTTTGAAGTTCCTCGCCGGTCAGTTCCGGCTTACTGCTTAGTTCATTCAAATTTCGTTCCGTTTTTCTCAATTCTATTGTTATCAGAGCATCAGAGACTATTTTTTTCCGATCGAATACGACATCGGTTGTATAAAAATCTTTCCATTTGTCGCTCGGAGTTTCGCGATTCATCACCATATCAATCAAAAATTGCACGACCGAATCATCGTAATCGCTTTCTTCCATTTCCGGAATATATTGGAGTGTATGCTTTCGTTCGTGAATTTTTTTCAGCGTAGAGAATACTTCTTTCGAAAGGTCAGACTCAAAGTTATTTTCTGAAACTCCAAGTTTTTCAACGCAATACGGCATCATTTCCGGAAAATCTGCCAGCGTGCGGAAAAGTGCAATCTCTGCCGCCGAGAGAGTTTCCTCCGGCATAAGCGATACAAGTGTCGCCCCACTTTGTTCCGGATTGCCCGCTCCGCCGTTATAATCACTTCTGCTGTCATCTGCTCTAAGCGGAATAATCTTATTCTCGTTCTGCCGGACAGTATTTTCTATATTCGTTTTATTTCTATAGAGATCCCGCAACTGATTTTCTGTCAGATTCATCAGCGTAGCAACCCGTCTTATGAAAAAGTCGTGCTGCAAGCGATCCGGAATCGACGTAATTAATTTCACGACATAACGCACGAAATCGGATTTTTCTTTCGGCGATTTCAGTTCGTCATTTTTTTTGCGTTGCTCATATATAAAATCAACAAACGGCTTTGCGTCGTCCAAGCAGCGACGATACATCTGCTCGCCGTGCTTTTCGATTACACTGTCCGGATCTTCGCCGTCCGGCAGGCTGACGACATTTACGTCGAAGCCCAACGGGAGTGCTAGTTCAATCGCTTTAAGCGACGCATTTATTCCGGCACTGTCTCCGTCATAAGAAATATACAGTTTGCCGGCATAGCGCAACAAAATCCGGAGTTGTCCGGTCGTCAGCGACGTACCGCATGACGCAATCGCCTGCGAAAACCCTGCTTTATGCAGAGAAATCACATCGGCATAGCCCTCGGAAAGTATCACGTACTTTTTATTTCGAATCTCGTTTTTCGCCTGGAAAAGTCCGTAAATCGCATTGCTTTTATCATAGACAATTGTCTGTGGCGAGTTTAAGTATTTCGGCGAATTGTACGGACGTACTTTGCTGAAATCGCGAGCACCGAATCCGATTACTTTCCCGGTAGGCGACATAATCGGAAACATTGCCCGTCCGCGGAAGCGGTCCCAGTATTTCTCGGCACCTTCTTTTTTTATCAGCAAACCTGCATCGAGTAAATCTTCATTTGAGAAATTCATTCCGTTCAGGAATTTCTGCAATTCATTCCATTCTGCCGGCGAAAATCCCAACCCGAACTTTTCGATTATGGCATTATCAAAACCGCGCCGGCGAAAATATGCCATCGCCTCTGCCCCAATTTTATCACTCAGACTATTTTGATAAAAAATGTTAGCATATTCCAACGCTTTCGACACCTTTTCCTGACGCGACATTTCGCGTGCCGCCTTCGGCGAGACATTTTCCTCAAACTGCAATCCGGCTTTTGTGGAAAGTTCGCGCATCGCTTCCGGAAAAGTCAGGTTATAATAGTCCTGCATGAACGTAAATACATTTCCTGCTTTGCCACATCCGAAGCACTTATACAGCCCTTTGTCCGGCGAAACTGTGAAAGACGGCGTCTTTTCGTTATGAAAAGGGCACAAGCCGACGTAATTCGCCCCGCGTCGCTTAAGATTCACGACCTCGGAAATCACGTCGACCAAATCGACCTTTTCAAGTATTTCGTCACGCAGACGCGTATTATACATTCAAAATTCCGGTTACTTTGCCAAGCAAATTTTCTACTGTTTCAGCCTCCAAAGCTTCAGCAATCACGCGAATAATCGGCTCGGTATTCGATTTTCGCAACTGCACCCAGGCACCGTTTGTCAGCACTTTTATTCCGTCTTCGTGGATAATTTCAGCACCGGCAAATTCGGCTTTTAACTTCGAAATATATTCATCAAGCGAACCGTTGAACGGGTATTTCGTTTTTTTCATCACATACTTCGGATATTCGCCGGCAATCTCGCCAAGTGTATTATTTTTCAACGCCATAAGCGAAAGAACCAAAGTAATTCCGACTAAAGAATCGCGTCCATAGTGCACTTCTGCGGAGATAACTCCGCCGCTGCCTTCGCCACCGATAATCGCTTTCGTCTCCTTCATTTTGCCGACTACATTTATTTCGCCGACCGGCGAACGGAAACATTTGCAACCATACTTTTCTGCCACATAATCCGCCAACATCGTCGTCGAATGATTAACCGCACAAGTTGCTCCGGCTCCGGCATTGCGTAGGACGGCATCAATTGCCAGACATATTGTTTTCTCTTCACCTATCGGACTGCCTGTCTCATCAATCAGCACCAAGCGGTCTGCATCCGGATCAACTGCAATTCCGAGATCAGCGTTGTTAAGTTTTACCGCTTCAGCAAGTTGCGTAAGATTTATCGGCAGAGGTTCGGGAGTATGCGGGAAAACGCCTGATTTATCGCAGAAAAGTTCAACTACTTCGCAGCCGAATTTACGCAAAAGTTGTGGTACAATTACCGAGCCGGACGCATTTACGGCATCGACAACGACACGCAGGCGACGCTTGCAGATTATTTCTTTTAACTCTGCGGTCAAGAGAGGCATCTGCAAAACATAACCGATATGCTTGCCGAGCGGGTCGGCTTCGTCTAAGATTTTTCCAAATTTATTCGCTGAAAACTCAAATTTACCGTTATCAAGAATATCCCAAAGCACCGCATTTTCAGCAGCATTGAGGAAAACACCGCTTGCGTTTACAAACTTCAAGCCGTTCCATTGCGACGGATTATGCGACGCTGTAATTGCGACGCCCCCGACTACATCATCGCCTTTTTCGGCAAATAGCTGAACTGTCGGGGTCGGTACAGTACCGAGCCGGACAACATCTCGCCCGCATGCAAGAAGACTTCCGACTAAAACATTTTCGATCCATTCGTGCGACGGGCGACCATCGTTTCCAACCACAATTTTTCCTGCGGGCAGCATTTTCGCAAATGATGCCGCATATTTTGCTACAAGTTCCGGAACTAAATCGTCGCTCAAAGTGGCACGCAGACCGGAGATTGATCTTACCAATGACATAATATTATCTTCAACTAATTT
>JAQUZU010000187.1 GCA_028691175.1 Candidatus Kapaibacterium sp.
ACGTCGATGCCGACTTCGATAACAGTAGTTGCCACGAGAATATCATACTCTTTGTTCAGGAAATTCGTCATCGCCTCTTCTTTTTCGTTCCATGCCATTTGTCCGTGCAGCAAGCCACATTTATATTCCGGAAAAATTTCATTCTGCAATATTTCGAAATGCTCGACTGCGGATTTAAGTTCGAGTTTTTCGGATTTCTCGACTAGCGGAAAAACTATATATGCTTGATGTTTCTTTTGTATTTCTTCGCGAATAAAATCGTAAGCAGTCTCCAGTTGACTTTCAAAAACAACTTTTGTTCGTATCGGCTTGCGATTTTTCGGCATATTTTTTATAATTGACACTGCAAGATCGCCGTAGACGGTCATCGAAAGCGTCCGCGGAATCGGAGTAGCACTCATAACGAGAATATGCGGCATAGTCGGCACTTCGTGCGATTTTCTGGCAGCGCTGATAAGTTCGGCACGCTGTCCGACCCCGAACCGGTGTTGCTCATCGATTACGACAAGCCCAAGTTTATTGTATTCTACATAGTGCTCAAACATTGAATGCGTGCCGACAATAATATTTGCCTCGCCGGTACGAATTTCCGAGAGCACCTGCTCGCGAAGTTTTTTTCGTTGCCCGCCGAGCAGTTGCGTAACTTTTACCGGATAATTCTCGAGCATTTTCTGAATGCTGTGATAGTGCTGTTCGGCTAAGATTTCGGTCGGCACCATCAATGCCGCCTGATATCCGGAATCAACCGCGGAAAGCATGCAAAGCACTGCAACGACTGTTTTCCCGCTGCCGACATCGCCCTGGAGGAGACGGTTCATCGGATAGCCGCTCGACATATCGCAAGCAATTTCGTTCACAACCTTAATCTGATCAGGAGTAAGGGAAAAAGGCAAATTTTCGAATACTTTTCGGGCAAGAGCACTTTTTTTCGATATCGTTACACCACGCTCGACATTTCGGATACCGCTAGCACGAAGTGCCAGAAAAAGTTCAAAATAGAAGATTTCTTCAAATTTCATGCGATTACGTGCGAGAGTTACATCTTCAGATGTTTTCGGAAAATGCAATTCCTCAATCGCCGTGCGAAGTCCCGGAAAGCCGAATTTATGTAGTATGTTGTCCGGCAATGTCTCGTCTATCCGGACAGTATGCTCTTTTATGAGACTTGCAATCACCCGCCGAAGCAGGCTGTTAGAAATTCCGACTTTACGGAATGAATCCGGCGATTTATATACGGGAATCAGATTAGAATTATACTCTCGAAACTCCTCAAAATCATACTTATGAATTTCCGGCTGGCTGAATTGCAATCTGTTATATTTGTCGATTTCCGGATTACCACAGACAAAAATTTTGTCGCCTACCGAATATTGCTTTTCATAATAATCAGCAAAATTCCAGAAAATTATTTCTGCTTTTCCGTCATAATCGTCTTGAATTCCGATTTTCAGATATTTCCGATTTTTACCGTAAGTTCTTTTCTCTACGTTTGTAACGGTAGCCGTTACAACATATTCCGTTTTTGTTTTTACGTCCTGCGGATCGGCGAGGAAGGAGTTTTTCTCGGCAAGTAATTTAATAATCAGTAACTTAATCGAATCGAGCGCATTTCGGTCAATGTACGCACGAGGAAAATAATGCAGCAAATCCCACGCACTCCAAATGCCTTCCTTCGCAAGAACATCGGCTCGCGCCTGCCCGATGCCTTTGAGATACATTAAACTGTTTGCTGTGGGATTATTCATTAATATGTCGCATTAAATTTTACAAGCCGTAAAATTAGCATTATTTCTTGTGATATTCAAATTTTCGTAGTCTATCCACAAATTTTTGAGTAAATTTGTATTTTCTACTATCAAATTTTATGGAATGCAAAACAAAATTTCTATTGGTGTCGCGATTATCGCAAAAAACAATGCAGACACAATTGCAGAAACGCTTGAGTCTGTTCGCCCGTTTGTACGGCAAATCGTCGTCGTAGATACCGGATCGAGCGATGCAACCCCGCAAATCTGCACGCGTTTCGGCGCAGAAGTGTACTTCCACGGTTGGAAAAAAGATTTCTCGCACTCGCGCAATCTGGCGATTTCATACATGCGAACGCCTTGGATTTTGTCTATCGATAGCGACGAGCGGATTGAATCACTTGATCTGCATACTTTCGCCGAACTCGCCTCAGACAACGTTGGCGGTCTAAGCGTACTTATCAAAAATTCGCTTTCTACAAGCGACAGTTCGCAATATTCGACTCATCGCTTTACGCGGATTTTCCGAAATTCGCCCCAAATCCGCTATTCCGGGACAATTCACGAGCAAATTGCGGATTCTATTCTAAATGCAGGCTATAGAATTGCAGACTCGGATTTTTCGATTATTCACACCGGATATGCCAATACAGACGAAAAGAAAATCCGGAGAAACGAAGAACTTTTAGTTTCCGAACTGCAGAAAAGCGACAATCCTGACTGGACGCGATATCATCTGGCATCGACTGAATTTGCCGCACATAATTTTGAAAAAGCAGAAGAACTATTTCATCAAATAGTTGACTCGCCCGCATTAACACTTGCACAACAGCAGCTTTCGCGAATCCGCCTGGCACAAATCGCACTTTACAACTGCGACTACACGGCAGTAAATTCGCTGCTAAATTTCCGTGGACACTCCACGGAAATAGAAGGATTTCGGAAGTTCATTTTAGCAACCGGTTTTATTCTGCTGCATGATTATTCAACAGCATCAGAGCTTGTAAATGCACCGGAAACCATTTCATCGCCACTTGTCAGCAGGGAGACTTTACGCAAGATGCAACAATTGCTCGCCACAGTAATGCAATAATCTCCGAGCCGGCAACAGCTTAATATACTTTAACAACGTAATTCTGCCGATTTTTATCGGGGCGGTTATACATAACGCTTTGCGGTCTTGGTGG
>JAQUZU010000046.1 GCA_028691175.1 Candidatus Kapaibacterium sp.
AGCAGACGTGTAGTCTGGCTTCCATCGATTGCCTCGTTCGTAATATACACTTCGTTATTACTCGGAGTTAGATATTTTGTATCGCGAATACCGTCGTTTTTGTCCTTTATTATCACATAAACAGTTGCATCGTGCTCCGCAAGGCAGCGCCCAAGCCTCATGGTGATATCATAAGCATACTCATCTTCGCAGAGGCTATAGCCATCTTTCTCTCCCATCGCTCCGGGATCCGGTCCGCCATGCCCCGGCGACAAATAGAATACACGCCCCTTCATTGAATGGTCAATTTTTTCAATGTTAGCAAAAGTCTGAACAAAATCTGTTTTTACTTCTGCCTCTGATGCCTTAGGAGCAATTTTCACCGCCCATTCATCCGGAACATAAAGTATTTTAGACTGCTTAAAACCTCTCGAAATAAGTTTTTTTCGAAGCAGCGTTTCGTTATATTTCTGAATTTTCAATGCAAGATTTATGTCGTCTGTCCCGATTGATCCGCGAATTGTTTCACCGTCGAAAGCCACACGTTTTACCGGCATATTATACTTTAGTCCACGAAACAGATCGCCGTTTTTCTTTACTTTTTTGGGATTTAACTCTTTAAATCTGTTGTAGTTACTTTCGCTGCACTTCAAGCCGTATCTTTGCAAAAGAACATATATTCCGTCGCCCGATTTGCATATTACCTGCATTTGTCTTGCAGATACACAAAGCGTAGAACATACGAACAGAATCAATATCAGCAGAGTAGACTTTTTCATTAAATTCTAAATTTATAAACAACTTACAAAATTACGAGTTTTTTTTCAATTATCCATATATAAGCAAAAAAAACCCCTCGAAAAAGTTGAGGGGTTTAATTTTTACGATATTTCGGATTTTAATTAAAGAACAAAGCAACAGAGTTGTTTGCCCATTCAACAATAGGACCGAAATAAATTCCGAAGAGAACTACCGGAACTGTAATAATTGCTACTAACGCAATGCTCGCAGAAGAGAAAGAATATCTTTCAACCGTATCGTTTGCATCTCCGCGCAAGTACATATTTCTCATAATCTTAGCATAGTAATAAAACGATACTACACTATTCAATATACCGATAACTGCCAGCCAAGCCCATTGAGAGCCACTTTCGAACAATGCGGTAAAGATATAGAGTTTGCCTACAAAACCGGCAGTCGGAGGGCATCCGGCAAGTGAGAATAAAAATATCACCATAAAGGCACCCAGCACCGGCATTTTGTAACCAATGCCGTTGTAGTCGTCGAGATCTTCAGAGCCAATTTTATTTGCGATTAGCATAATTACTGCAAATGCACCCAATGTCATAAATGCATACATAAACAAATAAATCATGATTGAAGAAATTCCGACTTCATCCATGACTACCATGCCCATAAGGACATATCCGGCATGAGCGATAGCGGAATATGCCATCAGTCGTTTCGCGTTATTTTGCCAGATCGCCGACAAATTACCAATGCACATTGTAAGGACTGCCAAAACGGCAAGAACGATTTTCCAATCGAGGAATGGGTCGTTCGTCAGTATCATCTGCGCAAAGCGAATAAATCCGGCAAAACCTGCAGTTTTAGACGCAACTGCTAAGAATGCGGAAATAGTAACCGGAGCACCTTCGTAAATATCCGGAGTCCAGAAATGGAACGGAACAGCAGAGATTTTATATCCGAAACCGGCAATAATCATTAATGAAGCAACAATCATCGGCATCATTGCTACTTTGCCCGCAGAGATTAATCCCGCCAATTCAACCAAGTTCATAGTTCCGGAAGCACCAAACATAATCGACATACCATACACCATTATACCGGACGAGATTGAACCATAAATCACATACTTCAGCGAAGCTTCGCTTGCGCGTTTAATTTCTTTGGTAAATCCTGCCAATACATAGGAAGTAAGACTCATCATTTCGATAGCCAGATATATCATAATCATATTGGTAGCACCAGTAAGCAGGAACATTCCAAATGTCATGCCGGCTATTAGCGAGTAGTATTCCCCCATTTTGCGGTCGTCTTTGTTCAGTTCGTCCGAGAAGAACGACATCAAGCAAACTACCAACGACGAAATCAAAATCAAAAATTTGAAAAACAAGGCGAATGGGTCGACTGCAAGCATCGAGACAAAAATATTGTCCTTCACGCCACATTGCGTACATAATAGTATACCTGTAACCACGAGTCCGACACAAACGGTATATCCCGACGCATTACGTGTTTTTTTGAACACGACGTCCATAAACAGCGCTACGATAAAAGTTACCAGCAGTGCAATTTCCGGAGCGAACACCGAGATACTTTGCGACAGATGAGCAGTCAGCAGATTCATATCAAAATTAATCATATTATTTTTCTCGTGTATATGTATCAAACATAATTATTAACAATTTATTCCGCCGATCATCACGAACGGTTTCATAAATTCTACGAAATGGTTGACTGAATTTGTCATCAAATCGAGTACTAATGATGGGCATATACCCAAGACAATTATAACTACAGCCAGCGGAACAAGCGCAGTAAGTTCGATTGCGTTGACGTCGTCGCCTTTATAAAGTTTTCCGGTCGGATCCCACGGTCCCTGCCATTTTTCCGGTAACTTTCCGAAAAATACTTTCTGCAAAGCCCAAAGCATATAAGCAGCACCAAGGATAATACCGAGACCGGAGAGCATTGTGTTCAGCGGGTATGTCTGGAAACTGCCGAGGAATACCATTGTTTCCGAGATAAATCCACTCATGCCCGGCAAGCCGATAGCGGCAAAGAATGCAATTGTCATCAAACCGGTATAGATAGGCATTTTGTTCGCCAAGCCACCGAAATCGTCCAATCCTCTTGTATGAGCACGATCGTAAATAACACCAACAATCATGAAGAGCATTGCAGTAATTGTACCATGGTTGAACATTTGGAAGATTCCTCCGGTGATACCCTCAGGGCGCATCGACGCAATACCGATCATTACGTATCCCATGTGAGATACAGAAGAATATGCTATCATCTTCTTTAAATCGCGCTTTCCGACTTTGTGCTGTCCGAGTGCACAAAGTGCACCGTAAATAATACTGATCATACCGAGTGTCGAAATCCAGCACTGGAAATACCCGAGTGCTTCAGGGAAAATCGGGAATGCAATTCGAAGCATACCGTAAGTACCCATTTTCAGAAGGACACCTGCCAGAATTACAGAAATTGCTGTTGGAGCTTCAACGTGGGCATCCGGCAACCATGTATGGAAAGGAACAATTGGCACTTTGATTGCAAAGCCGATAAATAATGCTGCAAAAGCGATTAAACGAATATCCGAACCTATGCTTGCGAAGATTGAACCCGGAACAATGTTCGCTGGGTCAAGCATTGCAACCAAATTGAATGTGTGCATCATCATTCCCGGATTTGACGGATCAGGAATTTGGTATGTAAAATACAAACCTACCATAACCAAAAGCATGAAGACCGAACCAACAAATGTATAGATAAAGAATTTAATCGCGGCATACTCTTTGCGAGGACCGCCCCAAATGCCGATCAAGAAATACATCGGGATCAACATTAATTCCCAGAATACATAGAACAAGAAGAAATCAAGTGCTACGAAACAACCCATCATTGCGGTATTCAAAAGCAAGTACATCGCCATGTAACCCTTGACGGATTTTTTAACGCTAAATGAAGTGAATGAAGCTACAAAGCAGACGATTGTCGTAAGGAGCACCATTGGTGCACTAATTCCGTCGATACCGAGATAATACTCGATATTAATAGAACCAACCATCGGCAAATTAGCCTTTATCCAAGTAAATTTTTCTACAAATTGAAACCCGTTCGGGTCATTAATTCCGGCTAAATTGTAGTCGAAATTTCCAAAAATCACCAGTGCCAACACTAACTGTACGAATGAAATTCCGACCGTCAGCCAGCGAAAATATTTTTTTGATGCATCCCTGCTAAGTTCGTCCTTGCCGGCCGGAATCAAAGCAAGAATAATCATGCCCAAAATTGGCAGGAAAGTTATCCAAGTTAAGATTGGAAATCCAAAAGTCTGTGGCATTAAACCTCCGTTATTTTATTAGTTTATTATTTGCGAATTAAGCAAAGACATAGATCAAAGTAATTAAGCCAATAATGGCAAAAATGATCACTGTCTGAATTTTTCCTGTCTGCAATTTGCGAGTAATACCACCGAGAGCTCCGGTAGTATTTGCAACCAAATTGACAGCCCCATCTATTACTACGCCATCGAAAATGCCGGAAATTTTACCAATGCGGGAAGTAATCCAAGCAGAGGCATTTACCAATCCATCGACAACTTTCGAATCAAAATTCGAAAATACCTTCGTTAGGAAGAGTATAAATCCGATAACAGTAGCGTCGTAAAGTTCGTCAAAATACCATTTATGGAACGAGAACGTATGCAATTTTTTGAATTGTTTTTCCATATTGTCGGCATTGAACACCCTAAACTGATAAACACAGAAGGCGAACGCGATGCCTAATCCGGCGATCAACAATGAAAGAATCATTGCCGGAACATGGAAATGATGCATAGTTTCTTCATATTCGGTAAGTGCATGATGTTGTTCGTGTCCGGTTTGCATTTCTGCAGGAGCGGCTTCGACTTGCTGCAATGGCAACATGTACGGACGCTGATATTCAGCAGGAATGGTCACTGCAGGCATCTTTACTTTTTCATAGAACCAACCAACATTTGCGTTAATCGGATTAAAAGAATAGAAGAACCAAAGCGACAAGGTCGCCAGCACAACAAGCGGCATAACGACACGGAACGAGTTTTCTTTTGTATTTTTTGCAATTTCTGTTTTTGGTTTTCCGTGAAATGCAACGATCGTCAATCTAAACATATAGAATGCTGTAATACCTGCGGCACCAAAGCCTGCGATCGGCACGAGCCAGCCCAAACCGCCGGCAAGATCTGCGAATGCGAGAGTTCCGGCGAGAATGCTATCCTTACTCAAAAATCCGGAAGTAAGCGGAACGCCGGAAATTGCCAGAGTAACGAACAGAAATGTAATATAAGTTATTTTCATATTGTTGCGCAACCCGCCCATATTATTGATGTCTTGCGGATCCATGTGGTGTTCGCCTGCATGGTGCATAGACATGTGCATTGCGTGGATTACCGAACCTGAAGCCAAGAACAAAGCGGCTTTGAACCAAGCGTGAGTAACCAAATGGAAGAAGCCGGAAGTAAATGCACCGACTCCTAGCGCCATAACCATGTAGCCAAGTTGGCTGACAGTGGAATATGCAAGGACTTTTTTAAAGTCTCGCTGCGTAATTGCGATTGTTGCCGCCATAAATGCAGTCATTGCACCGATGAAAGCGACAAAATTCATTGTAGTGGCAGTCATCATCGGATAGATTCTGGCTGTCAAATATACGCCAGCTGCAACCATTGTTGCGGCGTGGATAAGTGCGGAAACCGGTGTCGGACCTTCCATTGCGTCCGGAAGCCAGACATGCAACGGGAACTGTGCGGATTTACCGATTGCACCGCAAAAGATAAAGCATCCGGCAAGCGTCAGATATGTCCCGTAATTCATGCCGAGCGGAAGAGTTTTCTCTCCGGAAGCAAGTGCTGCGAGCAAATCTTGCGAGTTCATCGCCGGAAATACTTCGTCGAACATCCAATTGCCGAACACATAATAAAGCATCAGCAATCCGATCAAGAAGCCGAGATCGCCGACGCGGTTTGTCAAGAATGCTTTTTTTCCTGCATTTGCTGCGGAATCTTTTTCATACCAGAATCCGATCAACAAATACGAACAGATACCAACTAATTCCCAGCCGATATACATATTAAGCAAGTTATTTGCCAACACGATATTCAACATTGAGAATGTAAATATTCCCAAATACGCATAAAAACGTGGAAAACGTTTATCGTCGTGCATATATACACTTGAGAATATATGAACCAAGAAGCTGATAAGCGTAACAACCAATAGCATGATTGCCGCAAGATTATCGACTCCGAGGCCCAACTGAATACCGCCATTACCGACATGGAACCAAGTAAATTTCGCCTGCACCATAGTGTCGTTTGCAAAGATCTTGAAGAACCCGTCCGTATTGGCTACTGTCTCTATAGACCCGAATACTTTGTTATAGAATACTACACACGACAAAATGAAATCGATTCCGAGCGCAGTCGTACCGATTGCAAATGACGGTTTCTTGCCTAATCTTTTGCCCCAGAAAATATTTATCGTGAAGCTTAGAAGCGGCAAGAGCAGTATAATTAACGCCATACATAGTAAATTTTCTGCTGTCATATTTATACAAGTCTTTGTTTATTAATCATTACTTATTTAGTCTTTGAGTGAATCGACTTCATCGACATTCACATGCTTATAATTCTGATATATATTCAGCACTATCGCCAGAGCCACAGCGGCTTCGGCAGCAGCGAGGATCATCACAAACAGAGCAGCAATATGCCCCTCAATGTTCATTCCCCCAAAGCAAGCGAAAGCGACAAAATTCAGATTGGCGGAGTTAAGTATCAGCTCCAGCCCCATCAGCACCATAATTGCATTTTTGCGGGTTACTATTGCAAAGATTCCCAATGCAAAGAGGATTGCACTGACCACCAAGAATTCGTTCAAACCTATTGCCATTTTTTATATTCCTTTATATAGTGGTTATTCCTATTTCCTGCGAGCGATCAATGCCGCTCCGATTAATGCGATCAACAGTAATACGGAGCCGACTTCGAATGCAAGCAAGTATTCGGTCAATAAGAGGTTACCGACTGCATTTATCGAGGTGTTGGTTTCATTTACCGGTGCCGAGATCCAACTGTTTGAAGTATATAGCCAAGCAAGACTGCCGGCAACCATCACTGCAAGCAATCCGCCGGCAATGTAGTTCAATTTTCCAGTAGGTCCCGTTTTTACATCTACGCCGGTAATCTTTGTGGTCAGCATCACGCCGAACACTATAAGAACCAAGATACCTCCGACATAGATCATAATCTGAGCCACGGCGATAAAGTCAGCCATCAACATTGCATACATGCCGGCAATACCGAACAAAGTAAACAGCAATGAGAAAGCTGCGTACATGATCTTTTTGCTCAAGACCACGACTAACGCCGAAGCGACTACGATAACTGCGAACAAGTAGAAAACTATTGATTCTAAACCCATAAGTTTTTTGTTCCTTTATTACTAACAATTATTATTTACCAAGTACATCAATTCTCCGACTTTGCAGCTGCTGCAGCGGCTGCTTTTGCCTTAACTTCGTCAGCAAGTAGTTTTTTCTTTTCGGCTATTTGCTCCGGCGTCATTGTAGAGAAATGATACAACAAATCGTTTACATCATACGTGCAATAATCAAATACGGTAGTATGCTTCAAAGCCTCTGTCGGGCATGCCGCAGCACACAATCCGCAAAAGCAGCATTGAGCGAAATTTATATCGTATTTTGCGAGCCACAGACGGCGTTTAGTGCCATCGCTTAAAGTTGGCTGGTCAGGATCATTTGCAATTACCTTTACAGTATCGATTTCGATACAATCGACCGGACATGCACGAGCACAAGAAGTGCAACCGTTGCAAATATCGGGATCGAGAAGGAGTCGGTTTCTTGCTCTGTCCGGAATTTTATCTACCGCAGAAATTTCCGTATATGGATTTGTATTCGGATACTGCACGGTTACATTCGGTGAAAACAAGTGTTTCAGAGTGAATTTCATGCCTGTAGCGGCAGTACCGAATCCATCCGTTATGTTTTTTATATATGACATTCTATTTTCCTTTCGTTATTGTACCATTCGTGCGAGTGCCATTGCCAGGAAGCAGACGAATGAAATTGGGAGAAATACTTTCCAGCAGACAAACATGAGTTGATCCACTCTGATACGCGGTAATGTCCATCTAACCCAGATTTGCAAAAATACAATACTCATAGTTTTGATAACGAACCAGGCAAGTTGCCAAATCGGACCATTTAGGATATCACCCAACGGAGACGACCAGCCGCCGAGGAACAGAATTGTAATCAATGCCGCTGCAACAAACATGTTTGCATATTCGGCAAGATAGAACATTGCGTATTTCATGCCGCTATATTCTGTGGCATAGCCGGCAACCAACTCAGACTCACCCTCGACCAAGTCGAAAGGCGTTCTGTTACATTCTGCGAGCGACGAAATAAAGTAAATGACGCACATTACCACAGTAAACGGAATCACCCAGATTTTTTCGATTCCGCCCTGACCTCCGAAAAGGAACCAGTTCCAGAACCAACCGGACTGCGACTCGATTATCGTGTTGATATTTAACGTGTTTGCCATTGCAGCAATACCAAGAACTGCCATAGCGGCAGGAATTTCGTAGCTAACGATTTGCGCAACGGAGCGGAATGCACCGAGCAATGCAAATTTATTTCCGGAGCTCCAGCCGCCCATCATAATCGCAATTACAGCGAGCGAACTAATTGCCATAGCGAAAAATATGCCGACATTAAGTCCGGACGGAGCGAAATACGAACTAAACGGAATTACCGCAAAAGCCGCATAAGAGCCAACAAATATCAGTACCGGTGCAATATTAAACAGCGGTTTATCAGCTGCATCCGGAGTAATATCTTCTTTCTGGAGCAATTTAAACACTTCCGCTATCGGCTGCAACAGACCATAAGGACCGGTTCTCATCGGGCCTAATTTATCCTGCATAAATGCCGAAATTTTCAATTCTCCGTAAATTGCTACCAATGCATACGGCAGAATAAAGAGCAGCGGAATAATTGCGACAATCACTGCGGCGATAAGTTCCGTAGTCGAATTCGCAATTAAGTTGTATATATAATATGTTGTTTCCATAATTCTTTTCGTTTAAAGTTTAACTTATCTGTCAACATCGCCAAGCACAATATCGATGCTTGCGAGTATCACAATCATATCTGCGAACATAGTACCGCGGACGATATCCGGCAAGCAAGCCAGATTCACGAAGCTCGCCGAACGACAACGACAACGTTCCGGAATATCTTTTCCGTTGCTGACCACATAGTATCCCATTTCGCCTTTCGGGCTTTCGGCGTGAGCATAGACTTCGCCTTTCGGCACTTTAACTTTTTTCGGAATTCCGGCAGTAACATCGCCTTCTTCGGGCAAAATTTCGATTGCTTGTTCAAGAATTTTGCAACTCTCTTCCATTTCAAGCACGCGAACCCAGTTACGATTCCATGAATCACCGACACAGCCGTGTCTCTCTTCGCCTTCGCGAATCACTGAAGTCTTGAAGTCGAATCTGTTATATACCGAATAAGGTTCGTTTTTACGGAGATCGTAATCGATTCCGGAGGCACGAGCGACCGGACCCGAGCAAGCGTAGCTTAACGCAACGTCTTTCGGCAGAATTCCGACATTCGCTGTTCTGTTGACAAATATTTTGTTATAGGTCAGCACATTATTTACTTCTACGACAGTTTCACGGACGCGTTTTACGAATGCTTTAATATCCTTTTTGAGTTCGGGATAAATGTCTTTCTGCATTCCGCCGACAGCGAAATAGTTATATAGCAAACGTCCGCCACTGAGTTTTTCGAGAATAGCAAGTGCAAATTCGCGATCGCGGAACAGCCAGAGGAACGGCGTAAACGCACCGCAGTCAAGTCCGAATGTCGCCACGCAAAGTTCGTGATTTGCAATACGGTTAAGTTCAGCACATATTACGCGCAGGATTTCCACTTTTTCGGAGACCTCAATTCCGGCAAGTTTTTCGACTGCCATAATATAAGGCCATTCGTTGTTCATCGAAGAGACGTAGTCCAAGCGATCGGTATAAGGCACGATCTGGTGGAAGTTTCGTTTCTCGCAATGTTTCTCGAAGCAACGGTGCAGATAGCCGATATGCGGCACGAGTTCAGTTACAATTTCGCCATCGATTTCGACTTCCGCACGGAACACGCCGTGAGTAGACGGGTGCTGAGGTCCAACGTTGATGCGCATTCTGTCCGAATCTATCTGACTATATTCGATTATTTTTTTCGTTTCATTCACGATTATTTACCTTTCAATATTATAGATTAATCAGACGGGCATGCCGTGATATTCAGTCGGGGCAACGTAATCCTTGCGGAGCGGATAGCCCTCCCAATCATACGGGCAAAGGATGCGAATCAAATTGTGATGTTCTTGGAATACGATTCCGAACATATCGTAAGTTTCGCGTTCGTGCCAATCGGCAGCACGCCAGATGCGTTCTACAGTGTGGAGTGTCGGATTTTCGCGCGGGACAAATGCCTTTAAGACCACTTTGTTGTGATTTTTTGTCGAAAAGAGGTGATATACGACCCCAAGAGTTTCGCCACAATCAATTCCGGAAAGGAGTGTCAGGTAGTCGAAAGCAAATTCGTCGAAATCACGGCAAAATTGAGCGACATCTAATATTTTTTCGGCATTCACGACGATATATTCATCGCCTGCATCCGGCGTAACCACTTCGATTACATCGTTGCCGAGATATTGCTTCATAGTGTCAAATATTTCTTTTGTAGTCATGTTTTCCTCTTATACCGTCAAAATGTTAGATTGATTTTTCTCAGCATCTTCACGAGCGATTTTCGCACGTTTTTTGAAGATTTCCTGCATTTGAATTTTCTCCTGCAACTTTATAATGCCTTCTTCAAAGGCTTCCGGACGAGGCGGACACCCCGGGATATATACATCTACCGGAAGAATTTTATCAATACCTTTCAGCACATGATAGCCGTCTTTCCAATACGGACCGCCCGAATTTGCACAAGATCCCATCGAGACTACATAGCGCGGTTCCGCCATTTGCTCATACAATATTTTAATACGCTCTGCCATTTTCAGAGTTACAGTACCGGAAATAATTATATAATCTGATTGTCTCGGGCTGGATCGTGGAATATTTCCATATCGCATAATATCAAAGTGAGCGGCATTAACCGCCATGAATTCTATTGCACAACATGCAAGACCAAACTGCATATACCAGTTGGATTTTGCACGCCCCCAATTCAGAATATCTTCGGCGACGCCGAGAACAATTCCGCCTGCATTATACGGATCATCGAGTTTATTTAAGAGTCCCATCAACTATCCTTCTGTTGTTTGTGAAAGATTTTTTTCGGTAATACTAAATCTTCGAGTTTAGGCGTTTGCGGGCTCGGTTTATCCCATTCAAGATAGCCTTTAGCCCAGTCATAGGCTAAGCCCACAACCAAAACTGCGAAGAAGACAAGCATAGCGAGAAAGGCAAACCAGCCTAAATCCTTAAATACTACTGCCCACGGGAACAAAAGAACCAATTCCACATCAAACACGAGAAATACAAGTGCAATCACGTAAAAACGCGGATTGAACCGTACCCAAGAACCTCCCCACGGATGCTCGCCGCACTCGTAAGTTGAGTTCTTCACCGGATTTGGCCTGCTTGGTCTCAAGAGTGCTGCGGTTACTAAACCAGCACCGACAAACAGCACTGAAATGATAAGGAATAGCAGTATAATTCCAAAATCTGTTAACATAGTACACTTCCTTCTACTTAATATACTTTTTCGGGACGTAAATTACGAAAAAAAAGCGAAAAAACGGCAAAATGTGGAAAAAAACGTTCAATAATGTGTTTGAAACGATAAACATGGAAAAATCATAAATTGCAAATTCGACCATATTTTTGTAATTTTGTAATTCTATATTATAATTTTTTATTATGCGAAACAAACAATACATATTACTCTTGCTGTTTGCAGTTTTTATAATTACGGCATGCAGCGACAACGACAAAGATGATCCTCCGCAGAATATGGAGACCGAACTAAGTATTTTAGTTCTATCGGACTTGCACTATTTCGATCCGGATCTTGGTGCCGGCGAAACCGCATTTTATTATGACAAAATGTCGGACGCAAAACTCGCTGACATCAGTAAATACATTACGGAGGCATATTTCGAAGCAATAAGCCAAAATCCGGCAAATACACTGATTATTACGGGCGACTTAACCTGCAACGGCGAAACCTACAACCATGAAAAAGTAATCGAATTTCTGAAAAAGTGCGGAAAACGGGTTTTCGTAATTCCTGGCAATCACGACATAAACAGTCCGTTTGCGTATCGATACGAAGGCTCGCAACAAACTAAAATCGCGACCCCAACCGCAGAGGAATTTGCTCGTATGTACGCCGATTTCGGGTTTAAACAGGCGTTTTCGCGTGATGTTAACTCGTTAAGCTATGCTGCAAATCTGGACTCGCACTTCGTACTTCTAGCTCTTGACGTGTGCCGTTATGAAGAAAACACTGCCACCACGGCAATTTCCGGCGGACACCTTAAAATCGAGACCTTGAAGTGGATTTCCGAGGTATTGGAATCGGTATATGCCGGAAACAAACAGGCAATCGTTGCCATGCACCACGGATTAATCGAGCATTTTCCGGGACAAATGCTCAATCCGGTTACGTCGAATTATTTGCTTGACAACGCGACCGACCTAATAAATATTCTGAATAAATACGGCGTACATTGCGTACTAACCGGACATTTTCATGCAAACGACATTGTAAAATTCGGCGGAACCGACTTATACGACATTGAGACCGGCAGCGCTCTGACATATCCACATTCGTGGCGGGAAATCACTTTATCGAAGAACAAAATTAAAGTGCAAACATTCGACATCACCCATATCTCCCACTCCACTTCGCCGGCAGAATTTGTTCAATATTCTATAGAAAAATCTTCTACAGCACTCTATAATTACTTTAACAAGATATGGAAGTCGTCCGGTCTGAGCGTTCCGGACAGCATAGAGTTACAGTTGCACAACGAATTTGCAAAAGCAATTCTCGCACATTATCATGGCGACGAGCAAATTTCGCCGAAAACCGAAGCATTCGCGCAGGAATTAATTTCCTCCGGCAATACTAAACTTGCGGCAATCGGCTATGCTCTGCGCGGAGTATATACAGATCCTGCTCCGGCAGATCGAAATACGGAAATTATATTTAACGATTAAGACTTTAGGGGAAAAAAACGAGTTAGGTTGCCCCTTCACTTCGGCAACCTAATCTCGCTTAAAGATTTTCGAATTATACCACAATATCGCCAATAATCGGATCTGTTGTGTTATACTTAATAAGGGTTTTGATTGAGGCTTCAGAGAGTGTCGCACCGGCAGGCAGAAGTTTTAATCCGGAATTAGTTATCACATCACGTTTGACCACCATTCCCGGTTCGAGTTCATGCAATTGCAAAGCGGACTCATCTGCGTGAGCCGGATCGATCCGCATAACGAATTGCTCCAGCAGGGTAACGACGCGGTTATCGTATAATTTTTTGCTTTGACGCTTTATATCTTCGACCGCCTCGTTCGGTTTCATTTTCCGGGCAATCACCAAATCGGCATAATCACTTACCACGCGAATAATGCGCGATGAAATCGGAA
>JAQUZU010000188.1 GCA_028691175.1 Candidatus Kapaibacterium sp.
ACCAAAAGCACAATGCTTTCGGTCTTTTTTTTTTTCGCGGTTTAGGCTACGATTATAGTGACGATTTTAATTTCAGAATTAAATCGAGCACACGGCTTGAATATCCGAACTCGTTATCATACCAACCGACAACTTTTGCAAGATTGCCGTTTACTTCGGTAAGCAGCGAATCAAAAATTACAGAGTGCGGATTGCCGACAATGTCGCTTGAAACTATCGGCTCTTCGCAATATTCCATCACGCCCTTCAGATAGGTTTCTGCGGCTTCTTTCATTGCCATGTTGATTTCTTCCTTGGTAGTTTCGGATTTCAGCACGACGGTAAAATCTGTCAGCGAACCATCGGGCACCGGCACACGAACGGCATATCCGTTGAGTATGCCCTTTAATTCCGGAATAACCAAGCCTACAGCCTTTGCGGCACCGGTCGAAGTCGGGATAGTATTTACAGCGGCTGCACGGGCACGGCGCAAATCTCTATGCGGCAAATCCAGAATATTCTGGTCATTCGTGTATGCGTGAATTGTCGTCATCAACCCACGATCAATACCAAAGCGGTCGTTTAGGACTTTTGCCATCGGAGCAAGACAGTTTGTAGTACAGGACGCATTCGAGATTGTCTGCTCTTTGCCGGATAGAATATCGTCATTTACGCCGAGAACAACAGTTGCATCAAGTTCATCTTTTGCCGGAGCGGAAAGCACAACTTTGCGTGCACCGTTTGCGAGATGCTTCTCGAGAAGTTGTTTCGAGGTAAATTTTCCGGTCGATTCAAGGACGATATCTACATTATTTTTCCACGGAAGATTTTCGATTTCTTTTTCGGCAGAAACCGTAATTTCCACATCCTCAACGACAAGTTTATTGCCTTCGACTTTCACCGCAAATGGAAATTTTCCATGCACCGAGTCATATTTAAGCAAATGTGCCAAAGTTTTTGCATCGGCTAAATCGTTAATTCCAACGAACTCAAACTCGTTTCTTTTCTCGAACGCTTTGCGAAATACAATTCTTCCGATGCGCCCGAATCCGTTTATTGCTAATTTTATTGCCATGATTTTTCCTTTCGATGTATATTTGTTAAAATTTTTCTTTTAATATATTTCTCAACATTGCGTTCCAAGTTTTGAAGTTATGCCCGAAATTTTCGTCCCATATTTCGCATACATGATTTATTTTTTTTCCGTTCAAGATCAGCGAAAGCCATTCGGTATACTGTGGGCGCTCGTTTTCGCCTTTACCGGAAAACAGATAAATGTGCCGGCAGTTTCTTATATATGAGAGCCAATAATCGTCTTTTAAATTCGGCAGGAAATGCTTTGGCGAATTAAAATAGCACTCGTCATCGAAATAATTCGGAATCATATATTCGATATTGAAAAATCCGCTCATCGAAATCAGCCCGATAAAGCAATCCGGACGCTTAAAATATACGTTAGACGCAATAAATGCTCCGACACTCGCCCCACAAGCGATAATCGCGGAACTGCCACCGGTTATTCTGTTTACTTCTTCGAAAACTTCTTCCGTAATAAAATGGCTATATGCGGAAATACGCTCGGATTTTTCCTTTTTTGTCAGTTTATGTTCAAAAATTATTTCGTTATTAATCGACGAAACAGTGATTACGCGAAATTTTCCATGCTTGATTAGATCTGCAATTGCGTCGATTGTTCCCTGTTCTTCATAAATTCCGGCATCATCAGACATCGCCGGAAACATCAGCAGAATTGGTCCATAATAGCCGTAGTAATTTATTTCAACCTCTCTATCCAAGAACTTGCTGTAATATTTAACGCTATTTGATGTCATGCATTCTCCCTTTTGAATTTGATTTTTAACGACGTGGAAACGGCTTTTATATTGTCATTTGAGATTAATTTTCGGTTAGGCGCCGTTTTAGCCGGCTAAATACAACAAAGTACCTTTCGAGATTTCGAGAGGTACTTTGCAAAATCAAATATTTGTATCGATTATTTACATTTATCGAGAATGTTTTTTATATGTGCATAAACCTCATTAATGCCGAGCATTCCCGGAACATGCTGGGCTTTTCCCTCATCCTCGAAAAATTTTTCGAGCGGCAAAGTTTGCTCTTTGAATACTTTCAGGCGATTTTCAATTGCTGCCGGCTTATCGTCTTCACGCTGGCAAAGCGGCTCGTTATCGAGATCGCAAATGCCTTCGACTTTCGGAGGATTGAACATCATGTGATATGTTTTACCGCATTTTGTGCAAGTTCTACGAGCAGACAAGCGCTTGATTAATTCATCGAAATCTACATCAAGCACAATTACAGCGGTCAGCGGCAAGGTCAGTTCGTCAAAAATGTCTCTCAGCGAGAGTGCTTGTGCGACTGTACGCGGAAAACCATCGAAGATGTAACCGTTGCCGGGCACGGGTTTTGTCATTTCTTGGCGGATCAGATTGATCATAATGTCGTCCGGCACCAGCCCTCCGACACTCCAATATTTTGCTGCTTCTTTGCCGAGCATAGTTCCTTGGCGGTAATTTTCACGTAAAATATCACCAGTTGAAAGTTGAGTAAGATTATACTCGTTACATATTAATTTGGCTTGGGTTCCCTTTCCGGCGCCCGGAGGTCCCACAATAATTATATTCATCTTGGATTATTTTTCAAAGAAATACTTTAGTAAAATTAAAGACGAAAGAAAATGTTATTTATTGTGATAAAATACTCTTTTTTCGGCAATTATCCGGAAATAATTTCGCTCATGGAGCGAACAAGCGAAATCACACGCGAGTAGTCCATTCGGCGAGGTCCGATTAAGCCGATAGTTCCGCCGGCAGAACCAAATGTATAATTCGAAACTACAAGGCTGTAATCTTCCAGAGCCTCGTTTTGCATTTCCGAACCGATATATACTGTGAAATTATCTTTTCGAGGCTGAATTCCAC
>JAQUZU010000189.1 GCA_028691175.1 Candidatus Kapaibacterium sp.
TTTTTGCCGGCGCGTTCGGCAACTTGATAGATCGCGTTTTCTACGGAATGTTGTTTCAGGGACAGCCGTTTTTTATCGGAAATGTAGTTGATTTTATTTTGGTGGATATTCCGGATATTAATTTTCTTGGTTTAAATTATACGCACTGGCCTGTTTTTAATATCGCCGACGCCTGCGTAACCATCGGAGCGTTTATGCTGATTTTGAATTATAAATTTTTGCCTAATATTGGTGCAAAAAAGGACGATGAAAATGAAAATTGAAATAGATGAAAATGCAGGATTTTGCTGGGGAGTAGTTCGTACAATCGAAAAAGTCGAAGACGTGCTCGATTCAAATCCAAACAGCAAAATATCGATTTTAGGCGAAATAATACATAATCCGCAGGAGATTAAACGCCTTGCGGACAAGGGACTGCGTACGGTTTCGCTCGACGACCTGCCGAAATTTGGCGAGAACGAGATCCTGATTATTCGTGCCCACGGCGAGCCTCCATCAACATATAAAATAATTGACGAATTGAAAATTCAACTTATAGATGCTACTTGCCCTCTGGTGCAGAATCTCCAGAAACTTGCACATAAATATTATGAAACGGGGACGCAGGTAGTGATTTTCGGCAAAAGAGAACACCCCGAAGTAATTGGTTTGCGAGGAGTTTGCGACGATAAATGTGTAGTCATTAAATCGGCGACGGCAGCACTCGAAATGGTCGATTTTACGCGCAAAACTTTGTTTATTTCGCAGACCACGATGGATGGAAAAACGTTTGACGAAATTGAAAAAAATCTTATAGAAAAATTCAAAATGCATAGTTCGACAGATCTCCTGAGCGTAAACAAAAGTATTTGCCGGTTTGTATCCGGAAGAGAAGAAAATTTACGAAAATTTGCAAGAGAAAATCAGGTGATCGTATTTGTTGCCGGTAAAAATTCTTCGAACGGGAAGAGCTTGTGTAATATTTGTCTGAGCGAAAATTCGAATATCCACTTTATTGAAACAGCAGATGAACTCGAAAAAAATTGGTTTGACGGAGTTGAATCCGTCGGAATTACCGGTGCAACAAGTACGCCGGAATGGTGTTTGAATGAAGTAAAAGAGCGGATTTTGCATTTGAATAAATGAAATAATATTGATTGAATTGATAGAAATGGAGAAATAAATGCTTAAATCAAAAAAGGGCGACAGACCGCTTGTTTTGGGAATTCTCGGTGGCGGGCAGTTAGCGAAAATGCTGGCATTAGCGGGATATCGAATGGGACTAAATATCGCTACGATAGATAAGGAAGCCGCCACTCCTGCCGGAGATATGACGCAAACGGAATTTTCGAACGGCTGGACTAATGAGGAAGATTTAAAGAAATTTATAGAGGTTTCCGACGTTGTAACGCTTGAAAACGAATTTATCGATACGCGAATTTTGCGTGAAATCGAGAAGAAAATTGCGGTTTATCCGTCGTCTGCCACAATGGATAAAATTCAGGATAAATTTGTCCAGAAGACGACTTTTGCCGAAGCCGGAGTACCTGTACCGGATTTTGCAGAGATTAATCTGCCGGATGACGCTATTGAATTTGGCGAAAAATACGGCTATCCGTTTTTGCTGAAAACTCGCTTGCTCGGCTATGACGGCTATGGAAATTTTACGGTAAATAATCAAGACGACATAAAAGAAGCGTTCCGTAAATTTATCGGAAAACCACTGCTTGCCGAAAAATTTGTAAACTTTAAAAAAGAACTCGCGGTGATGGTTGCTCGCAGCGTAGAGGGCGAAGTTGCGGTTTATCCGTGTGTGGAAACCGTACAGGAAAATCATATTTGCCATACTGTTATCGCTCCGGCAGAAGTCAGCGAAGAAATCCGCCGGAAAGCGGAAGATATTGCTGTTGCGTGCGTGAAGGCGATTGGCGGCGTGGGCGTTTTCGGGGTTGAACTTTTCCTCGATGCCGATGATAGCGTGCTTGTAAATGAAATTGCACCTCGTCCGCATAATTCCGGACATTATACAATCGAAGGGTGCGAAACTTCGCAGTATGAAAACTGCATTCGTGCCGTGCTTGGGCTTCCGCTCGGCTCGACAGAAATGGTAAAGCCGGCTGCAGTAATGATTAATTTGCTCGGTACTTTCGACGGAATCGGCGTTCCGCATAATATAATGGAAATGCTCAACTTTAAATATGCGAAACTGCACCTGTATAATAAAAAATTATGCCGCAAGGGTCGCAAAATGGGGCACATAACTGCTCTCGGCGATGATATACAGGAGACACTTTCATATGCTCAGCAGGCTGCTGATGCGTTGGAGTGGAAATAGCCGGGGTTTCGCCAGTGCGATATAGAATATTATTTGTATAGAGACGCGAGAAAAATGCGTCTCTATTTTTTTTTGCATTAAAAATATAAGTGCAATTGGAACATCCAGCGCCAAGATTTATATTCGCTTGATTGCATGAAGCGATATTCCGGCAAAAATTCGACGTGTGGCATAACGAACCAGCGTGCTCCAAGGGTCAGTTGCTTTATATCCGGTGAAAGCAGATATTCGTTCGTTTTTTTGTCCCACAGCATTTCGTTTGTGCCGTATTGTCCTTTTGCAGTGAGAAATAACCCCGGCATAATGATGTATGACATATCGAGAATATAACCGTGTGTCAGGCGTGTCCCGGGCTTGTTGCTATGAGAAAATACGAAACGCATAAGCAGGTCTTCGAGCGGGGAGACCGCTACAAACGCTGTGTTATAAACAAAATTTCCGCATATTGAATTCGAATATCCGAAATAGAAATCCTGAATGTAATCCGCGAGAAAATCCTGCGGATGAATTACGACTTTCGATGATACAAGTTTGTCGTTATCCGGAACGAGCGAAACAATATCGCCGAAAACAGACACCTTTTTTAGGGAT
>JAQUZU010000190.1 GCA_028691175.1 Candidatus Kapaibacterium sp.
ATATCCCTAAGTGCAAAAAGTCTTCCGTTATCTACTCGATAAAGATTGCCGAAAGATGATATAAAATTGTCCCACGTCAAAATCGGATTATCCGTTTTGGCACGTTCGTTAGCCAATTTTTCTTCGCTTAGTATCCATTTTCCGTTCTTATTTTTCCATATATCGAAATTGCCCAGATAATCTCCGCCCTTCACAGTATAATACGCCAAAATTGTATTTTTATCCAAGAATTGAACCATCTGCATCTGAGTGTAGTTTCTCCACTCTTGCGATTTTTTACTGTTAAACATCGCATGCATTTCTTTGCTGTTAAATCTGCTTAAATCCTTTTCTAAAGCGTCATTATTCCATTTTGCGTTCGGATTCGAGACTACATCTGTTAATTTAAAATTTTTATCATAGACCGAAATTCTGTATCGCGAGATATCGGAAACCAAAAATTTTCCGCCTAAATAATCTATGATAATGCGCGGACCAAACGCCACCAACTTCCAACCGGCAACTCCGGTAAACAGTTTGTTTTTTAACAGCTTACCTGTTTTAAAGTCGAGTATTGTGGCTCTGATTCCCGGCTCGGAACAAGTAAAACACGAATTTATAGCGATGATTTTTCCATTATCCAATATTATTTTCGAAAAACCGGAAGCCTCTTTCGCATCAATCATGCGAAGAAATTTTCCGCTCTTTTTTTCATATATAAATATTTTGTATTGAGCACCCACAGCGATATATTTACCGTTGACTGCAAAAGAATAAATCCAATCTTGCTCCGGAATCTGCAGTTTCAGATAGCGCGAGCCGGATTTACCGACTTCAAACATTTCCAAATAATCCGACGCAGCGATTTGAATTCCACATTTCGCGACATAGTATTTACCGTCATAATATTTGTATTGGTTCCCGGTTAGATCTTCCCCACAAGATTTAGACAGAACAAACTGCCCAAGCAAATTCATTTTTGACTGTAAATTCGGTGCTGCAAAAGCATAAGAGCTAATAATCAACCCTCCCAAAAGGAGTACTAATGCTTTTTTTATTTTCATTTTTCCGGCTAAATGTTTTGTAAAAAGTTTATATATTCAAATATACGGCATTGCTTTATTAATTCCAAATGTTTTCTCCTATTTTTGTGTTCCGATTACGTAAACGCAGAAATGGCGGATCAAATGATCCGCCATTCTATTTTTTCCCGAACTATGATTTTTATTTAATCACATTCATCATCATGGTTGCCGATTGATTGCCGACTGTAGCCTTTATCATATAAACGCCGGAATCAAATCCGCTTGCGTCGATATTAACGCTGTTTTCACCCTGAATGGTTGTCTGATAAGTTGTGCTCAGAGTTCTGCCCTGAATATCGCTTATCGTGATTACTGCATTTCCGGCGACAGAATTAAATTTGAAAGTTGCGTTGTCTTTTACCGGATTCGGATAAAGTACCGGCGATGAAACGTTGAACATATCATTTACTCCGGCTTCGTTATCGGAAACGACCTTGGTTAAAGTGATATTTGCATTTGCAAGCATATTGTCCGAATTGATTTCAATATTTGATTTTCCGGCTTCATATCCTGCGATAGATGCAGTTACCATATATGTACCTTCCTTCAGTTGGCTGAAATCAAATTCGCCGTTTTCGTCAGAATAAGCATATCCGACCGGCTGATTATTTGCATTAAATACATTTACAAAAACTCCGCTCAGGGATTCTGCATTTGAAGAGCTGCAAACTTTTCCGTTGATTACGCCTTCGCCGCCAAATACTGTATCTTGAAGTGAGACAAATTGAATAGTGATATACTCGCTACTGCTGTCTGCGCCTAAAACAATTTCGGTTGCCCGATTGAAATCCCAAGTTACTGTCTCGCCTTGTCTGTAATATCCCGGCATTAATATCGTATCCGGAACAGCGAAAGCTACATAAGTTCCGTAATTTAAACCGGTAATAGAGAAATTGCCGAGTTCATCTGTGTGTGTCGTGCGGACGAAATCGAAGTTGCAATGATGTCTCTCCGGTTCTTTAATTAAGATTACCGTGCCGGTTACCGCATTTTGACCTTCACCGATCAAAATACCGGAAATAGAATTGTTTGCATTGGTAGTTTCGATAGGAGTAAGCGGGAAATCGATTCCTGAGTAATCGGCATTAATATTAAGATATTCAGCATCTGCAATATTTTCCGTATTGTTATAATATTCTACGTTATATGTTCTGCTATCTCTCGGCATAGCCATTACAAAACCCGTCGGAGTAACAGCCCCGGAATAAACCGGAATACTGTAAGTACCGTCTTCTGCAGTCGAAACACTTATATATGAATTTGCTCCCGGCGTATTTTGTTTGAAAATCACAAATGCGTCAACACCTTCGTTTGTTACTTCGTCATATACACGACCGGTGATAAAATGCTCTTCAATATTGCTTTCGCCTGCACTATACGAAATATCCAGGTTGGTTCTGTCGCCACACTCTAAAGATACAATAGTGCCGTTCGGGTTAGTATCATCTGCTCCATACATTTTTGCATCAAATCCGTCGACCAGCAAATATATTCTATAATTTCCTGCCGGCACTCCACTGTGAAACTCACCGTTTCTATAGATTGATGTCGTAAATGTAGGATTTTCAATATTGGCTTCGGCATCGTCAGCATCGATTATACGTGCTTCGCCTCTTATTCCCCACGGCATGTTCGGTACTTCGACTCGTCCGAAAATGTATGCACATGTAGAATCTTCTTCCCAACCTCCCATTACATTAACGAAAAAGTTCACCATTTTATAGCGGTCGAGATCGTCTGTGCGTGATATACGTAGGCGGAAAAAGTACATTCCCGGGTCGCCACCTTCCCACAGGATTCTGTTTCTTTGATC
>JAQUZU010000191.1 GCA_028691175.1 Candidatus Kapaibacterium sp.
CGCTTTTTATGCTTGCAGCATTGATTTGGCTCGGCATTTATGTAGGCGGTAATGTTTTACATTTAGAATCCGGCTTTACTACAAATTATCTCGCAATATTAGATGCACTCAAAAATTCTCCGATTCCTATGGAAGTTCAAAAATGGCTTTTCGCTGCATTTGCTTTGTCTTTTGCAATTAAAGTGCCACTGTTTCCGCTTCATACTTGGTTACCGGATGCTCATACAGAGGCGCCTACTCCGGGTTCGGTTATTCTTGCCGGCGTTTTATTAAAAATGGGTACTTACGGTTTAGTTCGTTTTAATCTTGAACTTTTCCCGCAAGCTTCGATTGAGTATTCAAGTGTAATGTGTACTCTTGCTGTTATAGGCATAATTTACGGTGCCTTGGTAGCAATGGTTCAAACAGATATCAAACGTCTTGTTGCATATAGTTCAGTAAGTCACTTGGGTTTTGTCGTACTCGGTATTTTCTCGATTACACATCAGGGACTTCAGGGTGCAATCATTCAAATGGTCAATCACGGTCTTTCGACAGGTATGCTTTTTATTTGCGTTGGCTTTATTTATGAACGCCGTCATACACGTGAAATTTCGGCTTTCGGCGGTATCGCACGCGTTATGCCTGTATACGCGACTGTTTTTGCAATCTCGATGTTTGCTTCTGCCGGTCTTCCGGGACTAAACGGATTTATTGGCGAGTTTTTAACTTTGGTCGGTGCGTTTAAATCACCGGTTCTGAACTCGTGGGCATACACGATAATTGCAACAACAGGCGTAATTTTCGCAGCAATATATTTATTCTGGATGTTCCAAAGGGTAATGTTTGGTGAAAATTCGAAACCGGAAAATCAACATTTAACAGACTTAACGAAACGCGAATGGGCAATTGTTGTTCCAATGCTTATCTTTATTGTTTGGCTTGGTGTATATCCAAACTCGTTCTTAAAAGTTTCCGAAGCGTCATCTAAGGCAACAATCGAACGTGTAATGCAATCAAATACAAATGTTTCAGAATATCAACAAAACAATTAATAGGGAAAATTGAACATGATTAATGAATTTATTTTGGCTTTGCCATTGTTGTTAATTGCAATTGGCTCTATCCTTGTATTGATGCTGGATGCAGCAACTCGCAACAAACAAATTGTATATTACACATCAATTTTAGTACTTCTCGGACTGGGAATTTCTGCCGGCTATACACTGCAATTTGATGTAGCAATTATTGCACAAGCAGACAAAACTATTTCGGCTAATACAATATTTTACGGCGGGATGTCAGCAGTTTTTGATATTATTTTTGCTATGGGTGGTTTGCTTACGCTTTTTGCTTCACGCGAATACCTGCAAAGAAATTATAAAGAAATCAACGAATGCTATTCGCTTGTTTTATTGGCTGTTGTCGGAATGGTCGTAATCGCTCATTCTAACAGTTTGATTATGCTTTTCTTGGGCGTAGAATTAATGTCCATCGTATTTTATATTCTTACAGGATTTTTCCGCAATCGCGAACATGCACTCGAAGCAGCTTTGAAATATTTCATTCTTGGCTCTTTTGCTTCAGGATTTTTGCTTTACGGTATCGCTTTAATTTATGGTTCAACCGGTTCGCTTATTTTATCCGATATTAGTCAGCAAATAGCATCCGGAAATTATAACTCGATTTATCTATCTATTGGTCTCGGGTTAATGACAGTCGGACTTTGCTTTAAAGTAGCGGCTTTTCCGTTTCACCAGTGGGCACCGGATGTATATTACGGCTCCCCCACAGCAATCAGCGGATTTTTATGTACTTCAGGTAAAGCGGCAGCTTTAGTTGCTTTAGTCGTTGTGGCGAAAAACGTATTATCCGTTGAAACAAGCAATGTTAATTACTTGCTTGAATCAACTACGGCACGCAATATTTTAGCAGGAATTTCGGCCTGCACAATGATAATCGGCAATTTATCCGCTTTAGCACAAAAGAACGTAAAGCGCATGCTTGCATATTCCTCAGTTGCTCATGCCGGCTACATATTAATGGGTATTGTTGCTTGCTCAACAGAGGGCTTTTATGCAGTCGCATTTTATTGTGCAGTATATCTTTTTATGCAAGTTGGTGCTTTTGCAATTGTTGGCTTTATAGAGTTTCGCGACGAAGGCAATATGCTTATTTCTGATTATGCAGACTTACGTACTACGCATCCCGCTCTCGCTGCTGCGATGGCTTGTTTTATGCTTTCGCTTGCTGGTATTCCACCGTTTGGCGGTTTCTTTGGGAAATACTTCCTGTTTGTTGCCGCAATCAAATCCGGATATTTGTGGCTAACCTTAATTGCGGTTGTTGCATCAATTATATCGATGTATTTCTATATCGGATTAATTTTAACAATGTATTTCAAAAACAACGAAAATCCAATCAATGTCGGCAAAATGCAGGGAACCAAACTAACAGTTGCGTTATCGATAATCGGAGTGATATTACTCGGAATCATGCCGAATGTATTTTACGGATTGTTTAATTTTACATTCTAAAACAGAATATATAATATCAATCACAATAAAAATTAGGAGAAAAATATTGTATTTTTCTCCTAATTAATTTTCATTCACTCAATAATTCTTCATACAACTACAAGTTTATTTTCAGCCATTTGCCCAAATAATCTAAAAAGCCCGCGGTAAATTCCTTTTTGAGTTTTGAATATTCGCTCGTGCTTCCTGTATCAGCATCTTGGAATAAATGGTTCGCAGTATTAAACTCTTTAATTGTCAACAAATTAGACCGATTAGAAAAATAAGATTGCAACGGTATTATACAAAGTTGCGGTGGAACCTGAGTATCTTTTGAACCAAACATTGCAAGTGTTGGACACTGAACAT
>JAQUZU010000047.1 GCA_028691175.1 Candidatus Kapaibacterium sp.
ATTATAGATGTTACTATATTTTATAAAAAAAAAGAGAACACCGAACCGATATTCTCTTTTCGAGCTGCCCCACCAGGGCTCGAACCTGGACTTTCCTGATCCAGAGTCAGGCGTGTTGCCAGTTACACCACAGGGCAATTGATTTTTCAATTCCGTCATCAATAACGGCATTCAAAAATAAGAAATTTCCTATTACTGTGCAAGAAAAAAATAATTTTTTTTCAAGTTTTTTTATTTTTTCAATTATTAACGTTGAAAGCCGGACTATTAGCGATTTTGCGGTCGATTTTGCTTAAATAGCGAAGAAAAAAGAAACATAAAATGATAGAAATCAGGGTAGAAGCCGGTGCAGCAAATCCAATGGTGAGCATAGTTGCTCCCGGAAGTCCGCTGAAAAATATCGCCAGCGGAATTCTGCCGGCAAAAGTTGATATTATGCTGTGCGTCATTGAAAACATTGAGTGGCAGTTAGCGTTAAAAAAGCCGTTCATGCAGAATACGAATGCAACCATAATGCAGTCAAGTGAATATGTGCGTATAAATTCGGCAGCCATTGTGATTACTGCTTGGTCTGCGGTGAGCAATCGAGTCAGCGTTTCGCCAAAAAACTGGGAATATGTGCAGACTACTATGGCACAGCAAAGCGATATGCGGATACCTGCCCACATACTTTTTTTTGCACGGGCGAACTGCCCGGCGCCAATGTTTTGTGCCGCCATGGTCGAAACTGCCGCACTAAATGCGATTGACGGCAACATCAGAAAGCCGATTAATTTCTCGACTACTCCGGCTGAAGCCGATGCGACTAATCCCATTCTGTTGATTATCAGCGTAATAAACAAAAATGAAATGCTTACCAGAATGTTTTGCAGTGCAAGCGGCGAGCCGATTACAAGGGTGTCGCGAGTTGTTTTGCGTTCGAAGCGGATATCGTGCGTATGGAATTTAAAGCCGATCCCGCGACGGCGAAGAAATATTATCGCAAATGCAAGGCTGCCAAATTGTGCAATAACTGTTGCAAGTGCAGTGCCGGAAGCACCCATTCCGAAATTGCAGACGAACACGAGATCCAAAACGACGTTAATTACGCAAGCAACTGCTACAAAAATCATCGGTGACTTTGAATCGCCCAGCCCGCGCATGATGGCACTAATGACGTTATAGCCAATAATGAAAACCAGCCCGGACGAGCAAATCGTTATATAACTGCGAGTTACGTCGATTGCTTGTGTCGGAGTGTTCATCAGGGAAACAATTTTAGAACATAAAAACAGCATTGCAATTGTTGCAATAATTGCTATAGACGCAAAAAGTGGAACTGCACCGCCGACAGTTTTGGAGAGACGCTCTTCGTTTTTTGCTCCGAAATACTGCCCCAAAAGCACGGTTGTGCCGGTGGTTAATCCGAGAATCATGTGGGTCAGCATCATCATGATCTGGCTGCCGATTGATACTGCGACAACGTCTGAAGTTGTTGCGAAATGACCAACCACAAATAAATCTGTTGCACCATAAAATTGCTGTAACAGTATGGTGAACATAAAGGGAATTGCGAATTTTGTAAGGGAACTTGTGATATTTCCCGTGAGTAATGATTGTTTTTGCATTTTAAATTAACCTTGGAAAAATTCCGCTTAAAAACGGATTACAAAATTAAGTAAATCTTTCTGAATAAAAAAATATGTAGAATAAAAGCGGAGCGGGGAGCGTCGAATTGCTTTATTACATTTGGCTTGCAATTTCTTCGAACAGCTGCGGAAAACTATTCCTTCGAGGTTTTATCCGCATTTTGCCAGCGTTCGTCGAAAAATTGCTTGTATATTGATCAAAATTTCTTATTTTCGTCTCTTAGGAATCTTCTACTATATATATAAGATGAAAAAAACTAAAAAAAATAAAGATTGTTTTCGGATTAATGAAAGTGCGAACGAAAGAATTCTGACGCCGATTTTGCCGCTGACGCTTACAAATGCGAATGCTTACGATAAGCAACTAGCTACAACTAAAGTAGTTACGGATTGCAGCAAAATTACGCTGGATTTTGCTGAAGCAAATTTGATGGACTTCGATTCGTATCTTGTGATTTTCATTAACAGGATTCGGCAGTTTGCGAAGGAAAAAAACGTAGAGTTTGCGATTAGCGGTTTGCCGAGCGATCGGCGGAATTTCGTCGATTTGTTTAGCCGAAAAATTACGTCGGAACTGCCTGAACAGGAGAATAATTCGTCTATCGGCCGGTATATCGAAAATCTCGGAAAAAAATTCCAGAAAATGTGGCGAGATTCATATCTTCTGATTGAATTTACGGGAAATTTGCTGATTGCACTTGTGAAGATGCCTTTTCAGATGAAGAAAGTGCGCTGGAAGGATTTTCCGTTTCATTTCAATGCTGCCGGCGTGAATGCTGTGCCGATTTGCTTGCTGATCGTTTTTTTGATTGGCGTGATTATGGGCTATCAGGGAGCATTGCAGCTGCATCAATTTGGAGCGGATATATATAATGCGGACTTGGTCGGTATAGCGATTGCGCGCGAACTTTCGCCGCTTATGACTGCGATTCTGGTTGCGGGGCGTTCGGGCAGTGCATTTGCTGCCGAAATCGGCACAATGAAAGTAAGTGAGGAAATCGATGCCCTGACAACAATGGGAATTGACCTCTATCAGTTTCTCGTTTTGCCGCGCGTGCTCGCAGTAACTTTTTCTATTCCGTTTATTACGGCACTGGCGGATTTATCCGGAATTATCGGCGGACTTTTTGCGTCGCTTACTACGCTTAACATTACGATGAACGGTTTTATAGTTGAACTCGGAACCGCATTGACTTATGCGCACGTATTTTCCGGAATTATCAAAAGCATGCTGTTCGGATTTCTCGTTGCGTCGGTTGGCTGTTTCCGCGGATTGCAAGCCTCCGGCGGTGCGGAAAGCGTCGGAAAATTCACTACTGCAGCGGTTGTTACCGGCGTTTTGCTGATTGTGTTGAGCGATTCCGTGCTGACATTTGTACTTCAGGTGCTGGGGATATAACATGAATTCAGAACCAATTATTAAAGTCGAAAACGTAACTGTCCGCTATGACGACCGCACAATTCTTGAAGACGTTTCGTTCAATATTAATCGCGGCGAAATATTTATGATTGTCGGCGGTAGCGGCTGCGGAAAATCTACGATGTTGCGGCAGATTATCGGGCTGGAAACTCCGGTCGAAGGGCGAATTTATATTGATGGCGAAAATATTTGTGCTGCTCGTGGCAAACAGAAAAAGGAAATCCTCAAGAAATTTGGCGTACTGTTTCAGTCAGGTGGGCTTTTTGCTTCGATGACGCTTGCAGAAAATATTGCTATTGTGCTCGAAACATATACCGATATTTCGCAGGAATGCATGGCTGAACTGATTGATATGAAACTTGCGTCGGTCGGCTTGCGCGGCTATGACGGATTTTTGCCGTCCGAAATTTCCGGCGGTATGAAAAAGCGTGCCGCCCTCGCCCGTGCGATGGCACTTGATCCGATGATTCTCTGTTTCGACGAGCCGTCCAGCGGTCTGGATCCGGTTACTGCGGCATCGATGGATGCGATTATTCGCGAGATGAACTCAGCGCTCGGTACGACGATGGTCGTGGTTTCGCACGACTTGGAGGGTGTTCTGACCACTGCTCACAATGTTATTATGCTCGATAAATCTGTCTGCGGGATTATTGCGCAGGGCGATCCGCGAAAGTTGAAAGCTGAAAATAAGAATCCAATCGTGCATAGTTTCTTCAATAGAATTGCGGAGTAAAAGTAAGCGAAGCACTCAAAATTCTCTTCCGAATGTATAAATATTGAGTTGCTTGTATATTTGCAAAAAAAAGGGACGAAATATTTCGTCCCATTAAAATGATTTAGAGAGTTCTGCCGAACATGAACACCCGCAGATGATTAATATTCAACACCTTCTGTTTTAAATTTCGAGTCTTTTGTTTTCTGTTTTTTGAGCTGACGAACGACTTTGTCGACTGCCAGGTTCAGGCTCTTAACGAAATCTTCGGATAATTCTTTAGCAATCAGAGTGCTGCCGTGTACCGAAACAAAAATTTCTACAATGCAAGAAGTATCTTGAGTAAAAATTACGTCAGTATTAGTAATATTTTCGTAATATTTGTCAAATTTAGCGACGGCTTCTGTTGCGGTATTTTGCAATGATTGAGAAGATTCCATGTGCCGGAACGTTACTTGAGTTTTCATATTAAACCTCTACTTCTTAATATAAGTGGAATAAAGATTGGTTTGTTTGACCGGCGGGAAAAACCCGCTCCTACTGTAATAACGTTTTGATTGAAATAAATTGTATATATATGCAAAAAAATTTCAATTATTTTATCACTACAAACGATACCGGCGGTAAGTCGTTGATGTATAATATATATACGCCGGGAGCATATTCTGCGGTTGAAATTTCGATACTCCAATTATATGAAGAATACATACATTTTGCGGGCATTTGCTCGCCGGTAAATGAAAATATTTGCGGCATAATCGATGAAATATTCGGAATTGGTGCATCAAATGTTACGTTTATTTTGTCGCTCGCCGGCAATGGCGACAGCGTGAAGCGTGGTAAATTTGCGATTGTGTCCGCAATGCCGGAATCTGCATTGACCGTAAAATCCGCACTCGAGCGAATATCGCGTGAATCCTTGCCGTGCATAAGTGTATATACGCCGGGTTCGACTTGGTAGCGTTGCAGAAGAGTGTCGAAATAGGTGAATTGCTGTGCCGGCAGTGTAAATTCGACTTTTGCTGTTTCGTTGGGTGCGAGTTCGATTTTTTTGAATGCGACAAGTTGCTTGATTGCATCGTAATTTGTAGAATTCGGTTTCGCCAGATATAGTTGTACAACATCTTTTGCCGTGTAATTTCCAATATTTTTTATTTCTAGCGAAGCGTGTATAGAATCGCTTTCCTGCAGAGCGGTTTTATCTAAAGTCAGGTTCGAATATTCGAAATCAGAGTAACTCAAGCCGTAGCCGAATGGATATAACACATCGCCTTTGAAATAGCGATATGTGCGGTTTTGCATCGAATAATCCGTAAAATCCGGCAAATCGTCGTCCGATTTATATACGGTAAGCGGCAAATGCCCGCACGGCGAATAATCGCCATAGAGCAGTTCTGCCAGGGCGGATACGCCTTGATCGCCGGAGTACCATACCTCCAGAGCGGCTGCAATTCCCACAGTATCAAGCGTTATGGCACTTCCGCTGAATACAAGCATGATTATTGGCTTGCCGATTTTTTTCAGTTCGCTTAAGCAACGCTCTTGAACTGCCGGAAGGGTGATTGTCGTGCGGTCACCTTGATAAAAGCCTTCTATGTCTATATCGAAGGATTCAGCTTCTAAGCAAGATGAAATTCCGCCACAGAAAACAATTATGTCGGCGGAATCTGCAGCACGCTTAAATCGTTCGATTTTGGCGGAGTCGGAGGTGTTTCTGTCTCCAAATTCGAGCAAGGCGTTCGCGTCGCCGAAATCCTCGAAATACTCGCAGACAATTTTATATACAGAATCTTTGTTTAATTTTAGCGCTTTTGTGTCGTAATGTCCGGCACTCGACCACCACTGATTGATTACAAGTTCGTCATTGACGTATAGTCTTATGCCGTCGTCAGACTCCAGATGAAAAGTGTAAATATCGCTTGAATCGACTTTGAGATAACCTGTCCAGCGTATTGAAAATGTGTCTCTCGGCATACCGAAAAACGGGGCCGCGTCGTGCCACGAGAAATTAATTGCCGTATCAATTTTTGTATAAGCCGGTTCGCCCGCCAAATCCATGTTTTTGAAGTACTCGGCATAAAATCCGGGTGTGCCGTCCGCCGTCGTTATTTCTTTAGACGTTATCGGAACGGAAGGATATTCCGTTGTATAACTTGTCGGCAGGAAATTAATCAGCCCGGCAGCCGGGGCGACTTGCTCTAATTCGCGTTTTACGGATTTTCTGTTACTTTTAATACCGGCGTAACTGCCTCCAAAAATATCGGATTTGTCGGCAAATGGTCCGGTTAGCAGTATTTTGGTATTTTTTGAAATTGGCAGAGTGCGATTTTCATTTTTCAGCAGAACCATTCCCTCGCGAGCCGCTTTGCGCGAAATCATCGAATGAGTATATGAATTAAGCAGACTGTCCGGCAGAGAATTATATTTGCAGGCTTCCGGCGGGTCGAACAGCCCGAGCCGAAATTTTGCACGCAATGAACGATAAATAGCCGTATCTATGTCGCTTTCTTTGATGAACTGCTCATTTAATGCCGGAAGCAGGTGATTCTGAAAACTTGTACCGTTTTCCATATCGCAGCCGGCAAGAAGTGCTGTTGCGGCGGCTTCGGTTTCTGAACTGCTGTAGCCGTGGCTTCCATGAGCAAAACCTACTGCGCCATAATCAGAAACGACATAGCCATCATAACCCCATTGTCCGCGCAATATTTTGGTAATGAATAATGAATTTAAGGTTGCCGGAACTCCGTTTGTAGCGGAATATGCAGTCATGACGGCTTCGGCTTTTCCCTCGGTGATTGCCGCGTGAAATGCCGGCAGATATGTCTCCCACAAATCTTTTTGACTGACATTCGCGTTGAACGAGTGCCGTCCGGTTTCCGGACCGCTATGCACGGCAAAATGCTTCGGTGCGGCAATTGTTTTTAAATATTTCGGGTCTTCGCCCTGCATTCCCTTTATATATGCAACTGCCATTCGGGAAGTTAAATACGGGTCTTCGCCATAAGTTTCCTGACAGCGTCCCCAGCGCGGATCGCGAACAATATTTATGTTTGGAGAAAAGAAATTCAAACCGACTTCGAACGGACCTACTATATCGATGAGTTTAAGACGATATGCGATGCGGGCTTCGTCGCTGATAGCACTTGCAACCGTATGCATCAAGTCCGAATCCCACATTGCTGCAAGGGAAATCGAATGCGGAAATATTGTACTTTGATCGTTTAGCAGCAGCCCATGCGTTCCTTCGTTATACCAATTAAATTTGTAAAGACCGAGGCGGTCGATCGGAACAGTTGCATGCGCCGCGAGTTGGCTGATTTTCTCTTCAACCGTCATTTGCCTGATTAAATTGATAATTGACTCGTGGTGCGGCTCAAGTGCTTTCGCTGATATTGCATAGGCGAACAGTGCGATAAAAATACAGAATTTCTTTTGCATAGGGTAATTTTGAATGAAGATTATTTGCGGAGGAAATATTATTGCTCGAAGAAATGATTTTGCGCAGTGGCTCGTGGCAGGCAGTGCCAACGATCTCTTTGACCGTTGGCTTCTGCGCTATTTTATGTGGTTATCTTACCTCTGCACCGCCTTGAATTTTATCCGAGATTGGGGATAGGACGGAAAGATTGCCGTTGCCGTCGCTTGCGGCGAGAACCATACCGAAGGACTCTGTGCCCATGAGTTTTGCCGGCTTGAGGTTTGCGACTATGACGACGATTTTGCCGATTAAGTCTTCCGGAGCATAGTGCTCGCTGATGCCGGCAACTATTGTTCGGCGGTCATTTTCGCCGGAAAGTTCTACGCAAAGTTTGAGTAATTTTTTCGATTTCTTGATTTTCTCTGCCGTGATGACTTTTGCTGTTCTGAGTTTGATTTTTTCGAAATCGGCGAACTCGATCAGTTCATCTTGCGGGATTTCTGCCGCATGCTGCGAATTCTTCTCGCCAAGTTTAGCGACTTGTGCGTCGATTGTTTCCTGCTCGATTCGCGAGAAGAGCAGTTCCGGCGTGTTAATCGGAGTACCGCTTTCGAGCGCAAAGTCGAAAGCATTATTCCAATAATCCGGACGAACATCTAAGCGCAAAGTCGATTCGCCGGTTGCTGCTTGCGGCATATTCAGGAAGTTGAAAATTGCTTTCGACGTCATCGGAACAATCGGTGCGAACAGCACGGCGAGTGCTTTTGCGGTCTGCATGCAGAGATAGACCGATTTTGCACATGCTTCGCACGAAGTTTTAATAACTTTCCAAGGCTCTTCGTCGTTGAAATATTTATTTGCGGCGCGAGCGATATTCATAGTTTCGGTGATTGCATCGCGGAAGCGGAATTTGTCGTAATTAGCAGAAATTTTTGCAATTCCGGAATTTACTGCCGCCAGCAATTCGACGTCGTTAGAATTTAGCGAAGCCGGTGCTTCGCATTTTGAGCCTGAATTCAGAGATTTATAGTATTCTTTCACATCACTTACGAAATTCGCGTATTCGCCGGTTAGTTCCGGAACTTTTCCGTCGAAATTCTTTATCAAAAATTGCAATGATCGGTTTATGAAATTGCCGAAAATTGCAGAAAGTTCGTTGTTGTTGCGTGCCTGAAAATCTTTCCAGGTGAAGTCTGCGTCTTTAGTTTCCGGGAAGTTCATCGCAAGTGTGTATCGCAGAGCCGAAATCATGTTTTCCTGCGGAAAGTCGTTTTCGAATTCCTTCAGTTCGATGCTCCAGTTGCGCGATTTTGAGAATTTCTCGCCCTCCAGGTTGAGAAACTCGTTTGCCGGGACGTTTTCCGGGACGTTGTAGCCGTCGTTGCGTGCATGCAACATTGCCGGAAAAATCAGCGTATGAAATACGATGTTATCTTTTCCGATAAAAGCAATATAGCGAGCACCGTCGCCCTTCCACCACTTTTCCCAGTCGCCGAGTTCGGCTTTGCCTTCTTTGTGCAGCTGGCGGATAATTTCCTTCGTTGCGGTGATATAGCCTAATACCGCTTCAAACCAGACGTAGAGAGCCTTTCCGGCGGATTTCTCTTTTGGAATTTCCGGAACGTCGCCGATTGAAATTCCCCAAGAGAGGTCGCGCGTAATCGCACGCTCCGAAAATCCCTGCTTCAGCCAACTGCGCGATTGCTGCAGGACGTTATCCTTCCATGTGCCGGCGTTTTGTTCAATGTAATTTTCGAGAAATTCCTGAAATTTATTGAATTGCATGTACCAATGTGTCGTTTTTTTGACGATCGGTGTGTCGCCGGTAACGAGGCTTTTCGGCTCTTTCAAGTTTAATTGATCATAGTAAGCGCCACATGCGTCGCATTGGTCGCCACGGGCGTGGTCGGCTCCGCAATTTGGGCAAATGCCTTCTACATAGCGGTCCGGCAGAAACATTTGTGCTTTCGGATCATAAAATTGCGCTTCTTCCTTTTCGACCAGCAGACCTTTCTGCAGAAAGTCGCGGAAAAATTCCAGTGCGTCGGCAGCATGGTCAGGATTAGAAGTGCGCGAATATATATCAAAGCTCATTCCGAATTTATCGAATGCTTCTTTGTTTGCATAGTGATATTTGTCTATGATGTCCTTTGGGGTAACTTTTTCTTTTTCGGCAGCGATTGTAATTGCTACGCCGTGCTCGTCCGAGCCGCAGACATACATTACTTCTTCGCCTTTCAGACGCAAATATCTTGCGTAAATATCGGCTGTGAGATATGCACCCGCACAGTGCCCGAGGTGAATATAACCGTTGGCATAGGGCAGGGCGGAGGTGATTAGAGTCCTTTTCATTTCGTTCCGTTTATATTTTTTTCTAATTAATTAGTTGCAAAAATAACAAAAAATATTGCTTTAACAAAGTATTATAATGTTTAATGAATATGATGATTATGTGACAAAAAAAGGTCGGCAAGACTTTCGCCCGCCGACCTTTCGTGTTTTTTGGAAATCAACTTTTTAGAAATTGGTTCCGTAAATTTCGATACGTTTATCTTCGATAGTTGCGAGCTCTTTAAGTTTTGCGTACCACATGTTGAATGCCATTGACTGACCATTCTTTGCGTATTTGGTGAATTCATCGCGAGAAATGCTCTTGAAAGCCGGAGCAGTGAAGTCGTTGCGTGTTTCAACCTGCATGATGTAGTAGCCGCGTTCGCCGCGAATAATCGGAGAAATTTGGCCTGTCGGCAAAGTAACTGCCTTTTGAGTGAAAGCGAAGTCGCGACCGAGTTGCGGAACTGAACCGTTGTTCTTTACGTTTTCGGCAAACTTTACTCCGGAAGTTGAATCAGCACGCATTGCAGTCAGGTTGCCACCTTTGGATTTCAAGTCTGCAAGTGCTTTTTCTGCTTGTGCTTTTACCATGTCAAGTTTTTTGCTGTGCTTCAATATAGCGGTAATTTCTTCGCGTTTGTCTGCGAGAGTTGCGATGCCGGCTTTTCTTTCTGCTACAACTTGTGCGATAACATAACCTATGTTTTCATCTTCCCAAGGACCGAATGCTTGTTTAACTTCCTGTTGGAAGGAAGCAACAGTAATATACGGAGACATAAAGCCCGGTACGTTTCTGTCGTTAGTGAAGAACGGAGTTTCGTTCGGTTTTGTCGGGGTCGGAAGCACTTTCTTCATTGCACTTTCGAGCGACATGCCTTTTTCATTTACTAAATTAACGATTTCGTTAGCCATACGAACAGTTTGTTTTCTGGCTAATTTTGAAATTTGCGGTTTGATTGTAATGTCGCTATAGCTGATTTCTTCAACGTCTTCAGATTTTTTCTCTTCGACTTTAATGATATGATAGCCGTACATTGTTTCGATCGGAGCAGTGATATCGCCTGCTTTTGCAGCAAATGCTGCATCTTCAAATTCTTTTACCATCTGTCCGCGTTTGAAGAAACCGAGGTCGCCACCCTGTGATGCAGAGCCGTCTTGCGAGAATTCTTTTGCTAATTCAGCGAAATCGCCGGTTTTTGTTTTAGCATAGATTTCGTCGATTTTTTTCTTTGCTGCGGCTTTGTCATCGCCGAATTTAATTAAAATGTGGCTTGCTTTTACTTCTTCGTTGGTGGTTGTTCTTCTGTCTGAAAGTTTATAGAAGTGGAAACCGTCCTGAGTCGGAATCGGACCTGCGAAATCGCCGGCAGGAATGCCCGTGAGGACTGCAGCAAATCTCGGATCTAATTGGTTGATCGGAGTGTAATCGAATACTTCGCTGACGTTATCGCGAACTCTCTCTGCGAATACGCTGTCGAGTTTGCCTTCGGTTTTTGCATTTACCAAATTTTCGTAAAGTTTTTTGACTTTTTTGTCGGCAGCGAGGCTGTCGTTATGTGAAGCAACGATCGGGAACGTAGCGTATTTGATTTGTCTTTGTTCGCGTTGTTCGTAGAATTCTTTGTGTGCTTCATAATATTTTTTGATTTCGTCTTCCGATACTTTAACGTCTTCGTCTTTGATTGCATTTGCATCAAAAAGTACGTAAGCAACATTTGCGGAAACTGTATCGTCTTTGATGCACTCTTGAGCATAAAGCGGCGAAACGATTGTGCCGGCAGTTGCTACGAGAGACTGAATATTCGATACCAATAATTGAGTTTCGACATTCTGCTGAACGGAAATGAAGTATTCTCTGAATACTCTGAGGCGTTCTGCTTTATCTTGTGCAGACAATCCTTTATAGGCTTCTTCCGGGTGAGTAACATAAGTCTTATAAAGAGCGATGTTAAAGTTTCCGGTTGAATCGGTGAAGATTTGTCTTACTTCTTGCGGCGGATTTTCAAGCATCACGTCCAATAAAGCGCCTTCAGTTACGTTTGCACCGGCTTTTACGGCTTCTTGTCTGAGCAATGTTTCATCGACGAGCTGATTAAAAAGTTGCAGTCTGATTTGAGTGCTGTTCGGCTCTTGTGCGTTCGGATTGTATCTTTTTGCATCTCTTTGTTGTTCTTCGAGTTTGCGGGCTTTCACCTCGAAATCTTTATAGGAAATTGCTTCATCATTAACGATTGCAATTTCTTCTACCATGTTTCCGCTTCTGCCCAATGTATTCGGATCCATATCCGATACAACGAAGAATGCGATGAAAATAATTGCGAATACCGCAAGCAAGTACGGTGATGTTTGTCGAATCCTCTCTAAGGTTCCCATTTGTAAAAATTCTCCATTATTCTATTAATAATATAATTTTTTCTTGTTCTCGTCAGGACAAAGCCTGACACACGTATAGCAAACTACAAAAATATCTATGTTTTTGCAGTTTTCCAATATTTTTCTTTATTTTTTGCAAAATTTATTGCTATTGCGAGGTTTATATTTTGAATGAATCTTTTGCCGGCGGGCAACGGCATGATTTTACTCTTCAATATCTGTTTTTTCTCTTACTTTTTCCATTCCGGCTCCGTGCCTGATGAACGAAAAGTCGTCTGAAGTCATGTCTATTACAGTCGATTCGCCGGCAAAGCCGTATTCGTCTGCCGTCGCTACATAGTCAACCTGATTGCCGAATTCTTCGATAATCAACTCCGGAGCTGTATAGTGGTCGAACAATTCGTTATGTTTTGCACTTGTTGCTATCAGCGGAACTTTCAGCGAACGCAGCAAAGTCTGCGAAAGCACGTCTGCCGGCACGCGGATTCCCGTGGTTTTCTTTTTCGGATCGAGCACTATTTTCGGCACAGACGGCGAACTCGGCAGAACGAACGTGTATGGTCCCGGAATTAAGCCCTTGATTGTCTTGTACGCCTTGTTCGAAACTTTTGCGTATTCGGCGATATTCGAGAGCGAGTCGCAGAGAAAAGTGAGTGGCTTGTGCTCCGGAAGTTTCCGCAGGCGGCGCAGCCTTTCGATTGCATTTTTTTGCGAAATCGCACAACCAAGGCAGAAACCCGTGTCGGTCGGAAATAAAATTACAGCACCGTCGCGCAGTGCTTCTACTATTTTGTAAATTTTGTGTAAATCCGGATTTTCCGGGTGCATCTTTAAAAATACTGCCGATGACATAAGCCCTCTGTTTTAGCGTTTTGTTAAATAGATTGTAATTAAGTTATTTGACGAATATTATCGAAAAGTATTTTACGGATATTTAAAAAAATAACAATAATAAAATAATTCATACGTTAATAATGCATGTGTTTGAGGATTAAAATGCGTGAAATATGAATAAAACGTCTCGAAAAATATTACTTGTAGAGGTGAAAAGCCAAATTAATTCTGAATTAAACGGAATAATTGGTACAATTAATTATGAATTTGCGGCGGAAGCAAGTCCTGATGTTGTGTTGCTCGGCATAGATTTGCTTGATAGCGACGTAATTGCCGAAAAAGTTGCGGAACTATCCGGCAAATATATGGCGCCGGTGGTTTGTGTGTCCGAAAATTCAGACGAAGAGACTTTTCGAAAAATTGAAATCGCAAA
>JAQUZU010000048.1:0-1737 GCA_028691175.1 Candidatus Kapaibacterium sp.
TGATGCTTACAGACGGTAAATCTACTGTAACTGCTCAGATTCGCATTGCCAAATAATATTTGACATGCAAAAAATTAAAGGGGGCTTGATGAAAATCGAGTCCTCTTTTTTGTTTCTTGCTTTTCAAAAAAAAAATTCGTAATTTAGTAATTAATTTATGCACAATACGAATGAAAAATATGTATAAATATGCAAGTGCATTTTTAGTGGTTATTGTCGGGCTGATATGCTTGAACTGTTCGAGCCATAAAGAGTTTGCATATAAATTCGATAGCGATTATATCGTATTCGAAGATGAAGCAGGCAAAGAAGTCCTTTCCGGTGCGGTAACATGGAAGGAATGGCTCGACGATGTTTCGTGGAATCGCAAAACTGCAATGTCAACTACCGCTGACCCGTTAGTTTCCCGATCTGTATGCAATGTAATTAATAACGGAAAATATTTCTTGCTGATATTTGCGGGAACATGGTGCGAGGATTCCAGATCGCAATTGCCGATTATTTTTAAAATGATTCAGCTCGGAAAACTAAAGGAATCAAGATATCAATTGATTGGAGTTGATAAAGATAAAGTAGCATATAAGCTTGAAAATTTAGATATAAAAGTAAATAAAATTCCTGCAATAGTAATATTTGACCATGATAAGGAAATCGGGAGAATCGAAGAATTTCCGGACAAATCTTGGGAGCAGGATATATTAAACATACTTTATAAGAATTAGCAATTTCGAAAAAAGTACTGTTATTTTCGAAAAAAATGAGTTATATTGCAATCCACAAATGTGTTAAAAAAAAGGGAATAGAAGAAGAGAATTGGTACTGCATGTAAATATGTTTTTTAAAGAAATGAATGCTGATGGAAACACCAACTCTTAAAGAATTATCAAAATTGATAGGCAAAGAGGATAACTTAGGCAGTTTGTCGAAACGAAAAATTGTTATGAGAAAGTTGTCTGCAAGTATTATGCTTCTGCTTAGCGACGAGATAATGTTGATTCTGTCTATGCTGATTGCGGTTGCTGTAAGACACACTTTGTGGGTAGGCGAAATAAATGCGTCTTCGTATCTTGGTGCTTTCCCGATTATTGCCATGATTGTGCCGCTTGTGTTCGCACTGAGAGGTCTGTATCCCGGCTACGGAAAAGACGTTGTCTACGAACTTCGAAATATTACCTATAGTATTACTATTGTATTTGCAATCTTGGGAATGCTTAGCTTTCTTGTAAAAGGTAATTGGGAATTTTCAAGGTTGATTTTTCTGTTCTCGTGGGTGATTTCGGTAATAACAGTGCCGATTGGCCGCTCATTTATTCGGCATAGATGTGCAAAAGCTGAATGGTGGGGCGTTCCCGTGATGATTATCGGAGCAGGAAAACCGGGCGAGGAAGTAGTAAAATCACTTAACGAACACAAACATCTTGGCTTGCGACCTATTGTCGCTGTCGATGATGATTCCGAATTATGGGGCTACTGCAACGGTGTTCCGGTAGTAGGTGGATTGAGTACTGTTCCGACACTTGCAAAAAAATTAAATATCGAGCATGCAATTATTGTTATGCCCGGCTCTTCAAGAAAATATCAACGCGAAATTATAGAAAAATATTCCGGTTGCTTTGAGCATACAATCGTAATTCCGGACATTTTTGGTTTGTCGTCCATTTGGGTTAGTTCGAATGAAGTGGGCGGAATTTTCGGCTTAGAGGTGCAGCAAAAATTGCTTAAAATACCACCGAAAAT
>JAQUZU010000048.1:1837-13036 GCA_028691175.1 Candidatus Kapaibacterium sp.
GCTCTGATTCCTGATGTTGCACAAGCTTTGAATTTTAAACCATTGCTTGCAAATACGTTTGAGCCTCGAGTTGGCACGATTTACGAATGTGCCGGTCGCAAATTACGCTTGGATATATGTACTTCTCTTGACGTCAAAACATTTGACTTGCAGAATTCTAAACTCAGCATTGGAGTCGATTTCTTTACGTATACAAGGCTGCGCAGCGAGGGCAAGTTCAAGTTTCCGGTTGAAACTGCGGATTACTTTTTTGGCGTAAATGGTGCGTATGTATCGAATCCGTGGTCGTTTCGGTTTCGTGTAGCACACATTTCATCACATATTGTTGACGGGATGGCAGATAGTGTTACTCTAAAACGCGAGCCGTTTGTATATAGTCGCGAATTTTTTGATCTTGTAGGAGCATATCAGTGGAAAAATTTGCGCTTTTATGCAGGTGCAACTTTGCTTTTCTCGATGCTGCCAAAAGATTTCCTTGCTGTTCAGCCGCAAGTAGGGTTGGACTATCAATATCCGCTAACTTCCGGAATCGATATTGTTGCCGGATATGATTTGAAATTTGCCGGCATGAATTCGAATTACTATCCCGTACACTCGATGCAGGCCGGATTGAATTTTAAAACAAGCGAAGACGTCGGAATTTTCTTCGGTGCTTATGGTTTTCACGGAAAAAGTATCCATGGCATGTTTTATAACGAGGCCGATGATTATTTAGGCGTCGGTTTCCAAGTAATGTTTTAAGAAAAGGTATCTGTGCAGACTATCCAACCGAAAAAATCGCTGGGGCAAAATTTCCTCATTGATAAAAATATCTCCCGGAAAATTGTAAGCCTTCTGGATATTTCAATAAATGATATTACGATGGAAATTGGTCCCGGTACCGGGGCATTGACGGAACTTCTGCTGGAGTATAAGCCGCAACTTACTGCAATCGAGATTGATAAGCGTGCTTTCGATTTACTCCATGAAAAATTTCCGCCGGAAATATTTACGAATTTTTCGTTAGTACATTCGGATATTCGCGATTTCGACATTAGTAGTTTGTATAACGAGCAGAAGATAAAATCGATCGGAAATATTCCGTATTATATTTCGGCGGATATTTTGTTTCGGCTTTTTGAAAACTCGAAAATATTGGAACGCACTATTATTATGGTGCAAAAAGAGGTTGCAAAGCGAATTGTCTCGCAACCGAACACGAAGGACTACGGGATTCTCGGCGTTGCCGCCGGTTTTGTTGCAGACAGTAAAATTATGTTTGATGTGCCCGGAACTTGCTTTTATCCGCGTCCGAATGTTACTTCGTCCGTAGTGAAAATTCAATATGCAAATCATCTCCCGGATGAGATTGAATTTTCTGCAATCATGAAATTTGTAAAAGCCGCGTTTTCGCAAAGACGTAAGACACTGAAAAATTCGCTAAAGCAATATTTTGCCGGTATTCGGAATTTTGATGCAGTCGATTTCGAGAAATCGCATGAGCAAATCCTGCAGAAAAGGGCGGAGGCACTCTGTGTGAATGATTTTATAACGCTATATCAGGACTTGACCGGACAGCAGAAATGAAAAACTTAAACGATAAACTTGCAGTAAAATTTTCCGAAATTCTTAACGGCGCGGAAATATATGTAATCATGATGTCGGTTATTTATTCGCTTTTGCTTTTGATTTTTTCGTCGAGTTTTGAAAATCCGCTCCTGCTATTTACTTATAACGTTGGAATTGCAGGCGTAATATTGGCAGTGGCGTTCCTCGATTATTATTTGGGCGATAACCGAAAAATGCACATTGTGCGAACTGTGTTTATAGCACCGATTATTTATATTTGCTATTTGAATACGCAATTTTATGTCCGAGCGATTAATCCGGTGCTGTATGATCAAGTGCTGATTGACTGGGATAATTTGCTGTTCGGTGGCGATGTGTCCCGATTTTTTGATGCAATTCGGACGCCGATTTTGACGGAATTTTTGCAGATTTGCTATGTGCTGTTTTTCTTTTTGCCGGTATTTCACGGAATCGAATTGTTTTTCCGCGATAAGAAACCGGAACTAAACTTTCTGTCAAATCAGATTGTGTTTGGTTTTCTGTTGTCATATATCTTGTATTTGGCTATGCCGGCGATAGGGCCTCGTTTTACGATTTTTGACATTCATGCACTGAATACCGAAATTCCCGGACTGTTCCTTACAGATGGTTTGCGTGAGTTTGTGAATAGTGGTGGAGGATTTCCTGCCGGATGCACTACCCCGGAATTGTCTGTGAATCGTGATTGCATGCCGAGCGGACACACATGGCTGACTATAATGAATATTGTGCTGGCGTTTCGTTTCCGTTCGAAATTGCGCTATGTATTTCTTGTTATAGGTGGTGGTTTGATAATTGCTACATTATATATGCGTTATCATTACGGGGTCGATGTGCTTGCGGGAATTATTTTTGCAGTAATTTCGATTTATCTCGAGCCGGTAGTGAGACAAAAATTGAAAGATCTCGGATTTATAAAAATATAAATTGTTGTTTATTATATAGAGAGCGGGTGATATGATAGATGTTAATGAGCAAATTGGGCAAGCTAGAATTTTGATTGTAGATGATATGCCGGAGAATTTGCAGGTGCTTGGCTCTACTCTTGGGGCTAAAGGCTATAAAGTAGCTTTCGCTACTAACGGTTATCAAGCGATTAACAGCGCGCAACATAAGACACCGGACCTGATTTTGCTGGATATTCAAATGCCGGATTTTGATGGATATAGTACTTGCCGTCATCTCAAATCTGATCCGCTTACAAAAGATGTGCCCGTTATTTTTCTTACCTCTAAAAGTGATGTAGAATCTGTAATTGCCGGCTTCGAATGTGGTGCGGTTGATTATGTTACTAAACCATTTAATCAGCAGGAATTGCTTGCTCGAGTAGACAGCCAGTTAAAAGTTCGCTACTATCAGAACTATATGATTGCTCAGAATAAGGAACTGCAAGAGAGCAATATCAAAATCGAAAAATACGCACTGGAACTTGTCGAACTAAATCGGCAACTAATTAAATCGCAGGCTGAACTTACAGAGGCAAATCACGTAAAAGACCGCTTCTTTTCTATCGTTGCACATGATTTGCGTGGCCCGTTCTCAAGTTTGCTCGGAATGGGGCAAATACTTGTCGATGAATATGAAACTCTGGAGCCGGACGAACTCAAAGATATGGTGGGACGTCAATATCGTGTATCGAAGCGACTATACGAGTTGGTGGATAATTTACTGATTTGGTCGCGTAATCAGATGAATAATATCAAAGTTGAACCGCAAAATATTGGGTTGCGTGGAATTGTTGAAGCCACAGAAGACTATTATGCACAGATGTCCGTGGCGAAAAACATTACGCTCGAAACAAAAATAGACAATGAAATCACCGTTTATAGCGATGAAAATATTCTATCGACAATTCTGCGAAATTTGATTTCCAATGCATTGAAATTTACTAATAGTGGCGGAAAAATCGTTGTCAGCGCGATCGAATTAGACGATATGGTCGAAATTTGCGTTGCCGATACCGGGGTCGGAATGTCTGAAGAAAACTGTAAAAAAGTGTTCTTGATAGATCAAAAAGTCTCGACTTATGGTACGAATAATGAGCCGGGAACCGGTCTCGGACTTATGCTTTGCAAGGAGTTTGTAGAAAAGCAAAACGGAAAAATACGCATCGAGTCAGTCGAAAATGTGGGAACAAGTGTGATTTTCACTGTACCGCTCGGCGAGTAAGATTAGACTATTTATGTGCGTGGTTAAGCAAATCAGATGCGGCTGCGAAAATATCTTTCGGGTCGATTGATTGCATGCATGCAAAATGCTTTTTCGGACAATTCGCTCTGCCAATGTGTGTGCATGGGCGGCACGGTAATTGTTTCTCGATGATGCGATAAACACAATTGTATGGCGTAAAGCCAAGTTCGGGCGTTGTTGAGCCGAAAATCGCCACAATCGGCACTTTTACGGCAGAGGCAATGTGCATTAGCCCGGTGTCGTTTGTGATTATCAAATCGACGAGCGATATAGCTTTGGCAGATTCTTGCAACTTTAGTTTTCCGGCGAGAGATATCGCATTTGACGGGAATTGTCCGGCAATTTTCTCGCAAACCGGAATATCCGATTTGCCTCCCAATAGCAGAAATAGTATTTTGCAGCGATTTTGCAATAACTCCATGGTTTGCACAAATTTTTCTACCGGAAGTTGTTTGGTGAAATGTGCCGCTCCCGGTGCTATTGCAATGATTTTGTCGAAATGAGTTGTTGTCTGAACATATTGCGATAATGAAAACTCCGCGTCGCAGGCAATTGAAGTCGTCTCGTCGTTCGGAAATATTTCGAACTCTCGCAGAGTGGAAAAATAATTATCTACTGTATGTAGCGGCTTCCCGACCGAATATTTGCAATGTACGAGCAATATTTTTTTAAGGTGATGCTTGTGAATTGCATTTATATTCGGTGCAAGTTTTTTGCGAAAAATCCGGCTTCGCAGATTGTTCTGCAAATCAATTACGTAATCATATTCTCCGTTTTCGGCGATAATTTTTGCCTTTAATTCCTGAATCTGCCGGCGCGTTGCCTTTTTGTCGTATGGGATAACCGAATCGATATTAGGATTGCCGGCTATGGCATCGCGGAACTGCTTTGCAACAACAAAGTCGATTTTCGCCTCCGGATATCGCGTCCGAACAGCCTGTAAAAGCGGCGTTGTTAAAATTATATCGCCGATAGAACTTAATCTTATAAATAAGAACTTGATTTTCTTGTTTTTTTTTGATATATTCATATTTTGAAAACTTGCACTATAAAAACTATAATGCAAAAATAAGGATATGAAAATAAAAAATTGAAAAAAATATTAAAATATAAAGGAAATTTAAAAATGGGAATAAATTTTTCATTCGAACGAACCGATGACGTAATAATGTTTAAGTTGCAAAATCCAAATTTGGACATGGAAATTGCGTCGCAACTGAAGGCAAAATTACTGATTTTGTGTCAGCCGGATATTGAAGCATTAATTTTTGATTTGTCGCAAATCGAATATGTCGATAGCTCCGGGCTTGGTGCTTTACTCTTGGCATACAGACAGTTGAAGGAGTACGAAGGCAAAATCGTATTGGTCGGAGTAAGTGCGGTAGTTCGAAAAATGCTTTCGCTATCGCAAATCGAGGATTTGTTTGAGTATTACGATACAATTGAAGAAGCGAAGCAAAATATGTAATTTACGATTAATTTGAAAGGGTTTACTATGAAGAAAATAATTCTTGCGATTGCAGTGCTGGTGCTGGTCGCAATGCAGGGATTTGCTCAAGTCCCGAAAGTCGCATTTATTCCATATACTAATATGGATGGAAATATGGAACTGAACAAGTGGTGTTATTCGTTGCAGGATTCTCTGCAAAAATATTTTGCTGCAGCGGATGCGGAAGAGAAATCTATGAAGATAGTGCCTTTCGACGAAATTGAAATTATTCTTGCAGACATGAATCTCGACCCGACAAATCCACAGTTTGCGTCTGATATGTGGAAAGTTGTGGAGCAATTAAATGTTGATTATGTGATTAGCGGAAATTTTGTTCTAAAAGCAAATCGTTTTCTGATTAATACATATATTTATGATGTGAATATGAAATTGCCGGTAACAACAAATCAGGCACGCGATATTTTTGTTCCTCTCGATAATGTGCTGAAAGCAATTCGACCTATCGGAAAGAAACTTCAGGGATTCTTCATTAAATAATACAACTAATATTGCTCTTTGGTGCTGATAATAAAGTATTAAAGAGCAATATTATAAAAATATATAGAATTTTCACGAAATAATCTGTAAATTTGTAGTCTACAGTATTGTCGAAAAAAAACCACAAAAAACAAAATGTTTGAAAAGTATATTGAGCAAAAAGAGCAGAATTTGGCAGAGCAAATAAATTTGACTGCCGAATATATTAACTTGTTCGAGATAATTTTTAATCCAAAAATTGAGCAAGCGTATAAAACTTACTTTTCTGCTGAGGTCGATTGGTGGCTGTATGAAGAGCAAATTGCCCGAAAGGCTAATCTGAGATTCGATTTTGATAATCCGAAGTTGAATGCTTTTATGAAGCAGATGGACGATTTATATAAGAAAAATGCACGCTTTTCCGGCGTTTCGTTGCCACTTATTATCAGTATGGCGGTGAAGACGCGCTTGAATTATCTCTGCCGTCCGCGGACTGCACTGAAGTGGTTTATCTATCGTTGGGATCAGACGAAGACATATCATGAGATTGTAAAGCGCTTGAATTATCTCGATGACTACAAATATTTAAAAGACGGACTAATTGAGTATGTCAGAGTTCATAAATTAATAAATACCTCTGATGACTTGATTAACATTGCGACTTTCGACAAAATCATTAATGAAATCGATGGTGCGTGCGTTAGCAAGATGACTCCGGAAGGATTTATCCAACTGATGTCGCCACTGTTTTCGTTTTTTAATTCCGATGCAGACCATAAGGATACCGCGAAGATTCCGGTTGAAGCCGTGATTGTATTCTTTGACGATAAAAAATTACACGCCCTGGCTAATCGATTGGAGAGTATGTTTCATTCCGGCGAACTGCAGTTGATTTCAAAGAAATATTTGCTTGGTTTGATATACAAATCGCTCTATGAAGCCGATTTGATGTATGGCGGCGGCAATGATAACGTAACAGATGTTACGAATGAGATTGTTACGGCGAATATTTCCTATGCGGAGAATCCGAATCTCAGCAATGATATTATGCCGGAAATGCAATTACAGAGCGAGCAAATGCAGCCGGCAAATGTGCCTGACACTGAGAATAAGGTCGACGAGTTCGTAATCCCCGGAATTGATTTTTCGGCTTTTGGAAAGCATCTGCAGCTGGCGGAAGATAAGGCTCCTTTTGAACCGGTAGCCACTCCGCTAAATGTTGATTTAACGTCGGAGGAAGGTTGTGCAGAGGCAATTTCCGAAGCAATCTTCTCTAATGCCGCAAATCTGAATGAAATTTATACTTTCGTGTTGGAAAATATATAACCCGAAAACATGATTGATGACGCAAAAAAACAAGCAATAAAGGAAGAGGATCTCGCGACGGTGCAACGCTGCCTGGAGGGAGATATTAATGCTTTTGCGTTGCTTCAAAAACGATATACGGGCATTGTAACTTCGTTAATCAGGCGTATGGTTAAGAATGAGGAAGACGTTCAGGACCTTGTACAAGAGACGTTTATTAAAGCATATAAAGCATTGCCCTCGTTTCAGTCGCTGTATTCTTTCTCGTCCTGGCTGTACAGAATTGCGTCTAATAATTGCATTGATTTTCATCGAAAAAAACGGGTACAGACTATTTCGCTAAATATGCGGAGTCCGAGTTCGGAAGATGAAGAAGAGTACGAAATTTCCGACACAGATTACACGCCGGATTTACGAATTCTGGATGAGGAGAAGAAGCGTTGCCTCGATGAAGCCTTTGCAAAGTTGCCGGAAAACTACAAGCAAATTATGAAATTGCGTCACGAAGAAGACATGGATTATGTGCAGATATCCGAAAAATTGAATCTTCCACTCGGTACAGTGAAAGCACATTTGTTTCGTGCAAGAAAAATGCTATACGAACAGCTGAAGCAGAAAAAATACCTCTTTACTTCCTAATTACAACTTGGTGATATTGATTGTGCGATTATTCTCTTCAACGTCATTTTGTATGATTTCAACGCTGTAGTTGGCGTTTTCTTTCAAAATATTTCCGGACTTATCCGCCCACTCAATCAATTTAATCGAATTTGCATCATAGATGCAATCGGAAAAACCGATACCCTGCAATTCGTCGAGATTTTTTATGCGATAAAGATCGAGGTGAAATATATCCAATTGCTTAGAATTCAAAGTGCCGACATAGTGATTGATTATTGTAAATGTCGGGCTTGTAACTATGTCCGAGACATTAAAATAATTGCAAATTCCCTTGATGAATTCGGTCTTACCGGTGCCCAGATCGCCGTAAAATGCAACGATATCGCCGACCTTTAAGTCTTTTGCAAACTTATCACCAAGATCAATTGTCTCTTGTTCACTATTTGATACGAAATTATACTTTTCCATACTTCAAAAATACAAAATATTCAGATAACAATTGCAATTATTTGGAAAAATTGTGTAAAATAATAAACACAAAATAGAGGCAGACTATGAATCTGCCTCTATATCATTGATAATTCAGAAAGACTATTTCTTCGTTGCCGTTGAATCTGCAACCGGTTCCGTAGTCGGAGTCGGAGTATTGGAAGTAATACTTACGATACCGCTAACAATTACCCATCTGCCGTCTTGTTTCTCTAAGGTACGCGAAATGCGGAAAAATACATGCTGCTTTTCGCCATTTTTCATTTTGATTGTGCCGGGTAAACCAAAAATAACAGATGCTAACGTGCCGCTTGGATCGATTTCAATCCATGTGTCGACCATTTCGCCGTATTGAATGTCAAAATGCTCCCATTGACTTTGTATCATACCTTTAAAATCATTCAAAGAGTGGATGACCTCGCTCGAGTCAGAGCCGAAAAATACTACATCTTCGCTCAATGTTTCAATAAGTCTACTGTAGCTTTTTTCGTTAAATGCTGTGTTGTAGTACTTAATTACTTCGAGAATTTTAGTTTTTTCTTTTGCTACCTGCTCAATACTTAAGTCTTCAGTGTGATTTTTCATGCAAGCAGTCATTGTTAACAAAGTTATACTAAACAGTAAAAATAATTTTTTCATAATAAATCTCCGTAAAATCAAAATTCTTTATGTTTGTGTAATTTTCCTTACACAAATTACGAAAAGAAATTTTTAAATCCAAATAAATAATAAAAAAAAGGCGAGGTATTGCCTCGCCCGATATAAAATTAATAGTTTTCGGTATATAATTCTGCATATGCTTGTGAGTGAACGCATGCCGGACACTTATCTAAAGCCGTTTTGCTTTCATAAACGTAACCGCAATTTCTGCAGACCCATTTAACTTTTGTGTCTTTATTGAATACAGTTCCGTCTGTAACGTTCTTCAATAGAGCAAGATAGCGTTTTTCGTGTTCTGCCTCGACTTTAGAAATCGTCTTGAAAGCGGCGGAAATTTCGTTGAAGCCTTCTTCTTTTGCAACTTTTGCAAATTCCGGATATAATTTTGTCCATTCTTCGTTTTCGCCTTCAGCTGCTGCTTTCAAATTTTCCGGAGTGGTTTTGATGCTGCCTGCCGGGAAACTTGCCGTGATTTCTACGTCGCCACCTTCTAAAAATTTGAAGAAACGTTTTGCATGCTCACGTTCTTGGGCGGCTGTCAAAGTGAAAATTGCGGCGATTTGCTCGTAACCTTCTTTTTTTGCAACTTTTGCAAAAAAGTCATAGCGGTTCGATGCTTGCGATTCGCCTGCGAATGATTTAAGTAAATTTTTTTCTGTTTCTGTGCCTTTGAGAGATTTTTCCATTGCATATTCCTTTTTGTTAAGTAAAATGAGTGTTGTTTTTCAATTATTATTGAAGTATTTCCTGCAAAATAATTGTATTAAAATCTAAAATAATCGAATATTTTGGAAATACAATGCTGATTCCGTAATTTTGCAATTCTAGTTTTCCCATAAAAATTTTTATGATAATATTTAACAGTATAAAATATTGAGACTGCAAAAACTGATTATTTTGTGGTGCATGTTCGTGTTTGGCTTGACTTCACTGCACTCGCAAATTGTAATAAACGAGGTGATGCCCTCGAATAATATTTCGCTTCGAGACGAAAATAATTCTGATGAGGACTGGATCGAACTCTATAATACGTCGGATCGCGATATTAATCTTCAAGGATATAAAATCTATGACGCAAATAAATTCGGAAAGGCGTTCGTATTGCCGGATACGACAATTAAGGCACACGGCTATCTGACAATTTTCGCCTCCGATCGCAATTGCGTAACAGAGCCGATCTACGCAGTGCGAAATATGTCGTCCGGAATTTACGGAAGCAGCGACAAATTTTTTTATAATTATCGGAGCGTTATCGGCAATTTTATTGCTGTATTAAATATCCGCTCTGTTCGAAATGCTCCGGCGGAGGCAGCTTGCGGACTTATGCTTCGAAAATCACTCGAAAGTAATGCGGAGTTTGCCGGAATTTTTAGCGAAACTGAACTTTCAGGTGCAATAATGGCACAGGAAAGAGAATTTTCGGGTGCTAACCTGAATGTTGCAGAGTTTGCGAGGGCGGTCAAATATCCGAACGAAATAATAAAGTTAGAACGTCGGGACGACTCGGTTTATGTGTCGTATGTTTATAACGAAGTGGATTATAAGCAACTTCATGCATTCTATTTTCCGAATCCGACTGAAATGTATATTGGCGTTGCGGCGACTTCATCCGGAGAGGCAAGAACTGCCGAATTTCTCCTTAACGCTTTAATAATAAATGGAGATACGGTTGCGTTCAATGAATTGAGTTCTGCAGAAATCGGCAACAATTCTCAATCCGAAATATATTATATTCGGGAAATCCATACAAATTTCAAATTGAGTGCGACTAAATCAGAAACGGTTTATTTGTGGGATCCTGCCGGCGAACTTGTCTCTACGCTCACTTTTCCGGCTGTGCCAATATGTTTTCCGTGTGATGTATCGTATGGCAGAGCCGGCAATTCGCCTGCTTTTATGCATCCGGCAACTCCAAATGCAGAAAATGCAAATTTCTATTCCGACATTGCCGCAAAACCGCAATTTCAATTTTCGGCGCAATGGAGTGATAAGCCGGTAGAAGTTTCTATCATTAATAACGAACCTGAAAGCAACATTTACTATACGCTCAATGGCGACGAACCGACGGAAAATGATGCGTTATATACCGGTGCACCACTTGTGATTTCGAAAAATTCCGTGCTGAAAGCATTTGCAGTTCGTTCCGGACTATATCCGAGTTATACAGAGACAAAGTCGTTTTTTATTCGCGACTCGTCGTTGTTGCCGGTAATTTCGCTTTCAATTGATTCGCTTTCTCTTTGGAGCAAGGAATACGGACTGTTTGCAAAGGAAGACATATTTTTCACACAATATGCCGCCGGACATTTTGAATATTTCGATTTAGACGGACAATTGCAAACGGAAAGTAATTGCGCAGTCAATTTATTCGGAGCCGGAGC
>JAQUZU010000192.1 GCA_028691175.1 Candidatus Kapaibacterium sp.
TGATTCGTTCGTTGAATTTCATGATATGCGGCGAGGTATAGAGTCCGGTTTTATATCCGGCTTCAGAAAAGAGCGAAGCAAGCATCGAGCAAACCGAGCCTTTGCCGTTCGTTCCGGCTACGTGAATGCACTTCATTTTCGCTTCCGGATTGCCGAGTTCGGCTAGCAAAAGATGCGTACGATGCAATCCCGGCTGGATTCCTGCACGGTGAAATGAGTATAGTTCTTCTAATATTCGTTCTCTCTGGGAGTTCGTTATCATTGTTTTCTCTATTAATTTATTATTCAGAACACTAATTTACGCATTTTTTCTAAATTAACCAATAATGTTTTTTCATTTATAATACCCTTTTTATACTATACGATTTTCTTCGTTGCTGCTTACTCGACAATAATTCTGTACATTGTTCGTTGTTATTAATTAATAAAAAAATCTATACAACATTATTATAATAACTGGATCATGTATGAAATTATCTCACTTTCTTTTCTTGGTTGCTATGTTCGGCTTTAGTGCGGCCAATGCGCAGATTAAGTATCCCGCTACTCCCGCACGTCCGGTAACCGACACAGTCCATAATTATTTGCTGACAGATCCGTATCGCTGGCTCGAAGACAAAAATTCCGCCGAGACTAAAGCATGGTCACATGCTCAGCACAATTTTACAATAGACTTTCTCGAGAAGAATTATCCGGAAGTTCCCGGATTTAAAGACGATTTGCGCAGTCTGCACGGTGGCGATTATATCAGTGCACCATTTTTCCGCGATACACGCGAATTCTTCTATGCCCGCAAAAAAGGCGACAAGCAAAGCAAACTCTATACCCGGATCAAAGGTAAAGAAAAAATGATTTTCGATCCGGAGAAATACGATCCGACCGGCAAAGCGGCAATCTCCGGCATATCTCTTACTAAAAAAGCAGATAAAATCGCTATCGGCATTCAATATTCCGGCAACGAAATTCAGGAATACAGAATTATAGATTCAAAAAACGGCAAAGTCATAAGCGAACCAATCTCCGGGCTAAATAGTTTTGCATTCGCAAAAGATGAGAAATACGCTTATATCTCTCTTAGAACGCAAGAAATGATTGATAAACAAATTCCGGTTACGACATATTTGCACAAAATCGGCGATAAGCGCAAAAACGATGTCTTTCTTATCGCTCCGAAGGACGCAAAAGACGTAGCTTCAATCTGGGACGATGACGACTCAGATCTTACTTTCCTTACCGAAGGCGACTTCTACAGCAACACGCTTTCGATTCGCAAAGCCGGCACTAAAGACGAATTCCGCCAGATTTATTCGAGCAAACAATTCTCCGCAGATGTACGACACACAACAAAATCGAAATTATATTTCTTGACGAACGACCACGCTCCGAACTTCAAAATTATGGTGGCAGATATTGCAAATCCGGATTACAACAATTGGAAAGACTTCTATCCGGAAGATATAAATTCCGTTCTTACCAATTTTGTATTTACAAAAAACAAAGTGTTCATTACTTATAAAAAAGACGTGATGACGCACTTAGCAATGTATGACACTCTCGGTAAATTCATAAAAAACATGGAATTACCGATTGACGGCGACGTTGCGGGCATCGGTTACCGCAAAGACAAAGATGTGCTGCTCGTCTATATCGCGTCATTTCAATCTAAGACAAAAATGTATTCGTTCGATCCAAACACCTCAGAATGGAAATTAATCCACGAGGAAGCATCGCCACTCGATACTCGCGATATCGTCTCCGAACTCGTATTTTTCACCTCGAAAGATTCAACTCGCGTGCCTATGTTTGTAATTCATAAAAAAGGCATCAATATGGACGGCACAAATCCGACATTGCTTTACGGATACGGCGGATTTAACGTTCCAATGCAGGTAGGTTACCTCAACAATGCAATTCCGTTTGTAATGCGCGGCGGAATATATGCAATTGCCTGCCTGCGTGGCGGTAATGAATACGGCGAAAACTGGCATCGCGACGGTATGCTTTTCAATAAGCAGCATACATTCGATGACTTTATTGGCGCAGCAGAATATCTGATTGAAAAAGGCTATACAAGCAACAAGAAACTCGCTATCCGCGGCGGAAGCAACGGCGGCTTGCTCGTCGGTGCGGTTATTACGCAACGTCCGGATCTCTTCAAAGCGGCAATTTGCGCCGTTCCATTGCTCGATATGGTACGCTATCACAAATTCCTGATTGCACGCTACTGGATTCCTGAATACGGCGATCCGGATGTCGAAGCAGATTTTATGAATATTATCAAATATTCTCCGTATCAAAACATTAAATTGGGGTACAATTATCCGACAACAATGGTAAAAGCCGGCGACAACGATATCCGCGTCGACGGTCTTCATGCGAAGAAATTTGTTGCGGCAATTCAGAATAATCCGGGACAGATTAATCCGTTCCTGCTTTATATGGACTTCGAAAGCGGACACGGCTCCGGCAAATCCATCGAGCAAACCATCGAGGGAACTTATCTCGAGTATAAATTTATAATGGGTAATCTTGGAATGTAATTTCTCGAAAATCAAGCAAAAAAAGGCGATTCCATCGAGTCGCCTTTTTTCGTTTACATAAATTTCTCTTTAATATCGCGGAGAAGTTCGAGTGCCTGAAACGGCGTAATGTTATCGAGTTCGACCCCGCGGAGACGTTCGCGAATCATGTCGTCGCGAATCTCGAAAATCGAGATTTGATTTAAGTCGTCCGTGCGTTTTTTGTGCGGAATACTCGCAGTCTGTGCTTTCGATGATTTCATTTTGCTCTGCTTGTCGTCGATTTTGCTTTTATTTTCCGCATCATCTTC
>JAQUZU010000049.1:5000-12995 GCA_028691175.1 Candidatus Kapaibacterium sp.
GAGCTGGGTTCAGAACGTCGTGAGACAGTTCGGTCCCTATCCGGTGTGGGCGCAGGATATTTGTGGGGCTCCGATTCTAGTACGAGAGGACCGAATTGCCCGGACCTACGGTGAATCTGTTGTCGCGCCAGCGGCATTGCAGAGTAGCCACGTCCGGAACGGATAAGTGCTGAAAGCATCTCAAGCACGAAACCTACCCCGAGATTAGATATCCTACTGATTAATCAGATAAGAACCCGGGAAGACTACCCGGTTGATAGGCTTCACGTGTAAAACAGTAATGTGTAGCGGAGAAGTACTAATCTTTCGAAGGCTTGCCTATTTTTAAATTTTTTAATACTATGGTATACTTACCACTTATGCCTCTATGGCTGGAGAAATCATTATGATATCACATTTTTATTATCAAATGATGAATATGAAATAATAAAATCCTTGGTGGCTTTGTCGCAGTGGTCACACCTCTTCCCATTCCGAACAGAGAAGTTAAGCACTGCAGAGCCGATGGTACTGCTCAGGGTCCTGTGTGGGAGAGTAGGTCGCCGCCAAGGTTTTTTTTATCAAAAGCCCTGCAGATAGTTTTTCTGCCGGGCTTTTGACGTTTAAAGGAGTTTGCGGAGCAATGAAAAGGGAAAAATACAAAGAAATCTTGCATTGTATAGAAAAATGTTGTAAATTAGTATCAACAAACATGATGTCGTAGGGTGTAAGAGGTCAATTCCTGCTTATTTGAGCAATTACAAAAGCAAATACGATGGGAGTGTTTAGGAGAAAAATATTTATAATAATGGAGTACAAAAATGAGAATAATAATTCTGAATTTCATAATGATAATAATGCTCGCGTATGGATGCACAGGAAATAACAAGCAAATACACAAAGAAATAGGGGAAAACACAAATAATAGTGTAGCATCAAAGTATAATTATTTCGAATTAAGTAAAGAAAAAAAAGACAAGTTACTTACGGATGGGATTTTTAAACTTGTTGACCAAAAAATTCTAGACATTATTCCAAATTTCATGGTCTATAAGGCATTTGAAAACAAAATCTATTGTATTGACAACTATAGCATCTATAAAAATGAGAAGCTTAACGAAGGTGATCTGATTACATTGTACATTATTGATAAAAATGTAACCGTTAAGCATTTAAAATACCCAAAAATCAACGATTTACGCTCGACCGCAATTAAAGATTTAGTGGTTGATGATAAGAATATTTATCTCGGTGTTGAAAACAGAATAGTGGTGTATGATAAAAATTCGTTAAAGCAAATTTCTGATAATGTCATTAAATTGTCGCCTGAAGATGATAAATTCTATGTAAATAATCTGCTTATAAGAAATGATGAAATAGTCTGTTTTAATAATATTTGGGGTGTTTCTGTTTCTTTTGAAAAGTTACCAACAATTCACTATATAGACAAAAATACATTTAAACATAAAAGCACAACCGGTTATAAGATGCCGGTTGGTGGAAATTTAAGTCATCTTGGACCGAATAGGCAATTCGGACTGTACAAAAACGGAGTATATCTCTCGGATATTACCGACTATCACATAAAATTTTATGACAAAAACAACAAAATAGCGTCAGAAATAAACTACTTGCCGGAAAAATGGGTAAATGACGATAAAATAAAAAAGGAAATTGATGATAGTAGGGATTTAAACAAGTTTAGAATAAACTTGAAGAAATACATGTCGATATCTTTTATAAGAACTGTAGACTTTATTAACGATTCTACATTATTGGTGATTTGGGCTGCACCAACCAGTAGTAATAATGATAAAATGTTGGCTGATATTTGGAGAATTAGCGGAAATCAATGGCGGCTGATTTATGCAGATTTAAAGATTGATTTTTCGTCGGAGGCAAATGAAAAGATTAACAACAATTATTGTAGTCCGGGATTTGTTACGAGTTGTAATTCTTTTGCTCTGAGAGGCGAGAACGTTGTTACTACGATATCGTTAGGAAAAAGTGTGATTGATGAACCGCTTTGTAAAACAGGGACTTACAGACAATTAGTCGACAAGTGGATAAAAGAAGACGAGAAGAGCGAAAAGATGGAAGATCCGAAAACGTCGTTTCTTGAATATAAATATATTGGAGAATAAATGTTGAAATTAGTATTTATTACTCTGTTGGTATTATCTATGATCTCCTGTGCGCAGGATCCTTTGCAGGTAAAAGACTTGCATCAAAATCGGATAACACTAAATAATGATACTGTTGCGTACTTTTTAGTATTTTCAGATGAGTATGTGATATGTAGCGACTGTTATAAAGAACTTGAAACTGTTAAAAATGACATAAAAACAAAAAGTAACGTTGTTTCGGGATTCATAATGAAGATAAATTCGCGACTTGAGGCAAAAAACATTGTGTTGAATATTCGACCATTTATGAAGACAGACAGTATATTTTTGGATTATTTTGAAAATGAGAAGCCTAAATTATGGACAAAATTTGGAGTAAAAATTACTCCATCTGTGTTAATGGTTAAAGGAAATAGATATAAGTATTTGGATTATAACGAATTATTCAATTCTAACATCAATCTTGAAAGCACAGTAAAGGAATTTTATAACGGGTAATAACATCCTGAAAGTTCAGTTTCTGTTTGTACAAATAGCAATGAAAAAAAGGGAGATGCCGAAATCAGACATCTCCCTTTTACTGTAATTATTTTGTATGAAATTATGCAAAAACATATTTCAAAGCGTCGTCGATATTTTTAACCGGATGAATCGTCAGACCTTCGAGGATTGCTTTGTTGATTTCGACGAGGTCGCGTTCGTTTTCGCCCGGAATCAGAATAGTATGAATGCCGGCACGTTTCGCAGCAAGGAGTTTTTCGTTCAGTCCGCCGATCGGGAGAATTTTTCCGCTCAAAGTGATTTCGCCGGTCATCGCGATATCGCCGCGGATTTTACGTTTCGATGCTGCCGAAATTAAAGCAATTGTCATCGTTATGCCCGCAGACGGACCGTCTTTCGGAATTGCTCCCTCCGGAAAATGAATATGGATTTCCTTTTTTTCGAAGAAGAATTTCTTGATGCCGAACTCTTTGTGACGCGATCGAACAAGCGAAAGTGCCGCCATCGCAGACTCTTTCATTACGTCGCCGAGTTTGCCGGTAAGCGTAAGTTTCCCGTTGCCGGGCATGAGGCGAACCTCGACCGGCAGAATGTCGCCGCCGACACTTGTCCAAGCCAGACCGGTAACGATGCCGACTTTGTCGCTTAAATCTTCCTTTTTCTCCGGGAAATAAGGCGTTTTTAAGAATTGTCCGACCAGCTCAGGCGTAATTTCGCAACTCGAATTTTTCATAAAGTCGAGAAATTCCGGACGCTGCGCAAGGTAATCGTAATGCGGAGTCTCGGAATCGTCTTGAGGAAGTGGAAACTCGTTTTGTGCGTTAAAGTCGATAATTTTAAGTTTTGCGTACTTGCGCAGGACGGACGAAATCTCGCGCTCGAGATTACGCACGCCGCTTTCGCGCGTATATTCGTGAATAATTTTATAAAGTGCTACTTCGCTAAATGTAATTCCGAATTTTTCCATGCCGTACTGCGCCAAAATATTCGGAATAATATGGCGAGTGGCGATCTCATATTTCTGAAAATCGAGATACGACTCGAGGTCGATAATTTCCATTCTGTCTAAAAGTGGGGCCGGAATATCATATTTAACGTTCGCAGTGGTGATAAACAGGACATTCGACAAATCATAATCTATATCGAGATAATGATCGTTGAAATTAATGTTTTGCTCCGGATCGAGCACCTCGAGGAGCGCCGAAGCAGGATCGCCCTGATGATCGTGGCTCATTTTGTCGATTTCGTCAAGCAAAATCACCGGATTAACCGTGCCGGCTTTTTTCATAGACTGAATAATTTTTCCCGGAAGAGCACCGATATATGTGCGGCGATGTCCGCGAATTTCAGCCTCGTCGCGAACTCCGCCGAGAGAGAAGCGGACAAATTTGCGATTCAGCGCGCGAGCGATTGACTTTGCAAGCGAAGTTTTGCCGACGCCCGGAGGTCCGACAAAGCACAGAATTTGCCGGCGGAGATTGCCGGTCATGTTCAAAATTGCGATGTACTCGAGAATGCGCTCTTTCGGTTTTTCCATGCCGTAGTGATCCTCGTTCAATATGGTTTCGACTGTGCCGAGATCCATTACATCGGCTGTCCAAGTCTTAAACGGAACTTTAGTCAGCCAGTCGAGATAGTTAAACAGAACAACATAGTCCGGACTCATGCTCGACATTTTCGAAATTTTCTCAAATTCCTCATTTGCTTTCGCAAGGATTTCCTCCGGAAAGCCCGCTTCGTCGATTGCCTGGCGAAGTTTTGCAAGTTCCGGCGGAAGACGGTCGCTGTCGTCGAGTTCAGATTCAAGGGCGCGAATTTGCTCTTGGATATAAACTTTTTTCTGCATTTTCTGTATGCTGCCCTGAACTTTTTTATCGACTTCTTCTTCGATTTTCAGTACATTGATTTCGCTGGCGAGAATCGTCGCAATCTGCATAAACTGTTGCTTCAGATTCGTTGCGTTAAGAATTTTCTGCTTGACTTCCGGCGGTTGAATCAAATTCGATGCCGCGAAATACAGCCGTTTTTGCGGATCATTGATATTATCGTATGCGATGGAAATATCGTTCGGAATGAGTTTGTTCGTTTTTACATATTTAGTGAAAAGTTCGTTTACATGGCGAATAACGCCAAGTAATTTCACGTCGCTTTCGTCGTAATCAAAACGTAACGGCTCGATTTCTGCGAGCATGTATCCTTTATTTTTTTTGGCTTTAGCGATTTTCCCCTGCAAAACTCCTTCGACCAAAAGTTTGATCATATTGTTTGGCAAGCGCAGGATCTGAATAATTTTGCAGATAGTTCCGTTTTTGTAAATATCCTTAATTTTCGGATTTTCTACTTGCGGATCTTTCTGGCTCGATACGAAAATATATCTGTCGTTTCCGTCCATTGCGGCGGAAACCGCCTTTAGGGTAGAGGCTCTGCCGATTAAAATCGGATAAATCATAATTGGAAAAATCGCCACGTCGCGTGCCGGAATTATCGGCATGACTCGCGGAATTGCCAGCATACTCGCGTCGTTGACTAATTGGTCCAGTATGGAATCGGTATCTTGCATTTAATATCTCGTAAAAAATGTCTCAATGTAGTTTTATAAAGACAAAAATTTCTGCCAAATATTGTATGTCGGCAGAGTTAAATTATTTATTGTGTTATATATTGCTCGAAGTGATGGAAAAAGATTTGATCTTTTTCCTTGTTGATTTTCAGTTCGAGCTGAATTCCGTCGTCGCCGTCGGTGCGTTTGATAATCTCGCATAAGCCGTATATTTGCGAAATTTTCTGCATGTCGGTATATGGCAGCAAAATATTTGTGCATTTTACGTTTTCGTCGTACTTTTCCTGCATAAGGTCGAGCAGAGAAGTAATGTTGTGCAATTTTTTTGCAGAAATGAAAATGCAGTCCGGATAATCTTCTTTGATTGCGTTCAACATTTCGCGATCCTCGAATTTATCAATTTTATTGAAAACGAGGATTGTCGGCTTGTCTTTTATGCCGAGACCGTCGAGTGTGTCGCGGACAACCTGGATATGTTCGCGGAAAAGTTTATGGCTGACATCGACGACGTGGAGAATTACGTCGGCATCTCTTGCTTCGGAAAGCGTCGAGCGGAACGATGCAACTAAGTGGTGTGGCAATTTGCGGATAAATCCGACTGTGTCCGAGATGACCGATTTTTGCCCGCTCGGAAGCGTAATTCCGCGGATAGTCGTGTCGAGAGTCGCGAAAAGTTTATCTTCGACGTAACAGCCGGCATCGGTAATTGCATTCATCAAGGTAGATTTTCCGGCGTTAGTATAGCCGACCAATGCGAATTTCGGCAGATCGATGCGGTTTTTGCGTTGCACTTCCTTTTGTCCGGCGATTTCTTTCAGGTCTTCTTTCAGTCTCTGAATGCGAATTTTGATAAGCCGGCGATCTGTTTCGATTTGAGTTTCGCCCTTGCCCTTCATATTTGTACCGATACCGCCGTACTGCTTGGATAAGTGAGTCCACATGCGGGTCAGGCGCGGGAGCATATATTGAAGTTGTGCAAGTTGGACTTGCGTTCTTGCTTCGAGCGTGCGTGCGTGTTTCGCGAAAATATCGAGTATCAGTCCGCTGCGATCTACAATTTTTACGCCCCATGCGTTTTCGAGATTTTTAGTCTGGGCGGGTGTAAGATCATCATCGAAAATTACGAGATGTACGTCGTTTTCTCTGAGTACTTCTTTCAGTTCTTCGACTTTTCCTGTGCCGATTGCCGTTGCAGGGTTCGGGCGGGCGAGTTCTTGATATGTTTTTTCGATAATTTCAGCGCCGGCGGTTTCGGCGAGTTCGTCGAGTTCGTCCAGATAATCGAATACTTTTTCCTTATCTGCCCCTTTGCGAACGACGGCGACAGCAATAGCCTTTTCAACCTTCTCGGTTAAATCGTGGAAAGTGTCGTTTTTACCTTTCGGCGCGGTTTGTTCTAATTCTTCGTCCATGTTTTGCCTTTCGTTTGTGTTCGCAAAATTATTCGATTATTTTTAAATATCTTAAGATGTCGCGGTTTAGTGCTTTGCGTTCATCCATTAAATTTTCGTCGCAGGGCAGCCGTCTTTCGAATTGCAGAGCGAAGAAATATGGTTTTCCGTCTTTTTCGACATAACCGACGAGCCAGCCGTATAATTTATTGTCTAGCATAACTGTTCCGGTTTTGCTTTTCATGGTTGCGTTGCCGAAAACTTCCGTTGTCATTATGCTTTTCAATATGTCTATGTTTTTTTTCTTTGCGGAAATTGTAGTGAAATATACTTTTTTCAGTATTTCGATTTGCTCAAATTGCGAAATTTTCAGAGTGCCGTCAAGCCAGAATTGATCCGGAGTAGAGGGAATGAGTGTATCCTCCGGCGCATTGCCGTAGTTAAATTTTCGAAGCCACAGCCTCATTTTATCGACACCGACTTCCCGGGCAATCTGCTGAAAACACGGCACGCACGACAGTTGCATTGCTTCGGCAAAAGTCAAATCTCTATTCCAAATGTCCATTCGGCGCGGAACGCTGTCATACGGGAAAATATAAGACGAATCCTTTATGATACCGGACTCGAGGGCAATCAGCGCAAGCGGAATTTTAAAAGTAGATGCCGGCGAAAATCTTTTTTTGCAGCGGGCATTATTATAAATTGTAAATTTCGAATGTTCGTGATCAAGAAACAAATACGAACCGCGAAGTCCGTGCAGTCTGAACAGCGAATCAATAGGGCCGTTCGATGAAGCGAACGCTTTGCCGGAAAAGCATAGTGCAAACAGTACTATATATAAGATGTATTTATTCTTCATGCCGCAATATCTTTAAAACTCGATAATATGCAAAAATACGAAAAAATTTGATAAATTGGAAGAAATGTTTAATGATTAACGAGAAGAGGTTACAGAAACAAATCTCCATATATTGCGTACGATAGACTAGAAAAACTACTGTCTTGAAAATTATTGGAAGTAATGAAATTATTAGACAATTTTACAAAATGTTTACAGGAGTGTTTATTTTACTTGGTTGCATTACATTCAGAATGAAGTATGTAGAGGGCGGCACTTTCGAAATGGGAACAGCTGAAAATTCGGAAATTCCCGCTCATAACGTAAATTTCAAGTATGATTTCCACCTCGGCGAAACCGAAGTTATGGAGGCTCTCTGGGACGAAATCATGGATAAAAAATTTCGATTAATCAAAGAAGGCGACTGCTACCCGGTTCAGTATGTAACTTGGATAGAATGCAATGAATTTATACGCAGACTAAATAAACTGACCGGATTGAAGTTCCGGATGCCGAGCGAAGCCGAGTGGGAATATGCGGCACGCGGCGGAAATAAATCGCATGATTATACGTATGCGGGTAGCAATGATATCGACGAAG
>JAQUZU010000193.1 GCA_028691175.1 Candidatus Kapaibacterium sp.
CGGGCAGCATTTTCGCAAATGATGCCGCATATTTTGCTACAAGTTCCGGAACTAAATCGTCGCTCAAAGTGGCACGCAGACCGGAGATTGATCTTACCAATGACATAATATTATCTTCAACTAATTTCGACTTTGTTATTTATTATTTCTATTTTCATACAGAATACGCGATTCGGCATAATAGCGCTTGAACATACGGGCAGAGACAGCCGGAGAGGCATGAGCACACTTCAGCACAATCAAAATATCTGCAAATAACGCAATAGAGGCAACCACACCGCCTTCGATGCCGTAATCGCCGCCAAAGAGTACCTCCGGCAATTCGGTTACACTAAAATCCACCAGCGAAAATTCCGGCGGGAAACCGCTCACAGGCGACCCAAGAAACATCTGAAGCGAATAATTCCACGCCAAATGAAACGATATACTCAGCCACAGTGATTGCGTTTTGATATACATTACAGAAAACAACACCGCCGCAAGAATCAGATTTACAAACGATACCGCCGACATCTCCGCATTAAAACAGTGTGCAAAAGCAAACGAAAGTGCCATCAGCAATACGGCAATATATTTGCCGAAGTAGTCCATCAACGACTGGAAAATCACGCCACGAAAAATCAATTCCTCCGAAAACGCAATCAAAAATGTGTTTATAATAAGCAAAGCACTGGCATCCGGCGCTACAAATGTTGTAGAAATTTTGCCACCCAGCATATACGCCATAACTCCGAAAAACAGAATATTTGCAATAGTCAATGCAAATCCGTGTACCAAGTCGTACGCCGTCTCCGAAGTAACGGTTACACCGAATAGGTCCGGTCTGCCGTCTCGCCGGAAAAATTCCACAGCAAACGACGCAATCGCCACCGAAGTAAACATCGAGGCGACAGTTATTAGTTTTCCGGTCGCGAGCCACCATAGTCCGCAAATCAGCAGTGAAATCACGCCAAACGCAAGTATCCGGATCCACCAAACTGCGACATAAGGTTCGAGATTACGCCTTTGCGGCAAGTTGTTCGATATAATCATTTATATACTGCTCCATTTTGTCTTTTACTTCTGCGTGTTCTTTGCCCTTAATTATATAATTCAATTGCGGGCAATACGCCGCATATTCAAAAGTTCCGCGCTTGCGGAGCAAAAGTTCGTAATCCTTCCGCTCTCTGCTTTGCGGCATATTTTCCGATTTTTCCATTTTCTTTTTTTCCTATCCGATTTTATTCGTATTTTCGAATGTTTAATTCAAACAAATACAAAAATGAAAGATATATATAAAATAATTCGAACTCTTCAAATCTCGCCGTCGGCTTTTTGCTCAAAAATCTGCAATATGCCACTCAAGATTGTTGCAAAATCGCTACATAAGCATAATTCGCTGAAAAATCCGACTTATAACAATTCTTATAAAGACGAAATAAAGGTAAAACACGTATATAATTTACCGAATTATTTATATTTAAAATCGCAAGCACCTTTAATTTCACACGTTTATAAAAATATTCAGAAGCACGATTTCGATCTTCTCGGCTCAAATCCGACTCATTTAGAATATTCGACGGAAAAATCTGCCGAAGATTTTATTTCGCAAAATATTAATAGTGCAAATCGTCCGATTGCACAAAAAGCAGCCGAAATGCTCTCGCCCGACTACAAACTTTTAGACTTCGAGTGCGACTTCAAAACCGGCTATCGCTGGGACGTATCCGCTCCGGCGGCTTCGCTAAGATATGGCAACGGCAACGACGTTAAAGTTGCTTGGGAGTTCGCCCGCATGCAGCATTTGCCACTGACATCTTACGCATATTGTCTGGCAATGCACAACGAAATCAAGTATTCTCCCGAGGAAATTCTCGCTGAATTTTGCAATCAGGTTATCAATTTTTATATTGCAAATCCGCCCGAATTCGGCATTCAGTGGAAATGTGCGATGGACGTCTCGATTCGTCTGGTAAATATTCTGACGGCAGTTTCATTTTTCATGCAGGCAGGTGCGGAGTTTGGGAGCGAGTTTCGAATAATGCTGAAAAATATGACCACCGACCATATTAACTTTGTGCTCAATAATCCGGAATTTTCCGGCGGAATACGCGGAAATCACTATTTTACAAATATCGCGGGACTGCTGATTTCATGCCTGATGCTGCAGGACAACCCGGATTTTCGCGAGACACTTTTCATGTCAATGAACGAATTTGCCGGTGAAATAATGTTTCAATTCGGCAGAGACGGCGGAAATTTCGAGGCCTCATTACCCTATCATTATTTATGTACCGAAATTATCGGCTACGTACTTGCGGCGCTTCAATCACAACCAATGGAGGCAATTTATACTATTTTTACAAAATGCCCGTCTCGACATTTTAAACTCAAGCAATTTGAAGCAACTTTTTCCGATAAATTGTGCGAAAAACTGCAGTCTGTTTTCGAATTTTCAAACACATTTCTCGAAAAATCAGGCACGTACAACATCGGCGATAACGATAGCGGAAAATTTTTGAAGCTCCTGCCGGAAGCACATTTTTCGCTTGAAAAGAATTTCGATCGCGCCGATTCGCTTGCGAATATAAGCGAAATGCTGAAATATTTTTCCGGCAAAGAATCCGAATATTCGTCGATTTTCATGAAAAACACGCAGCTGTTTGAAATGAAATGCACGACAAAGAAACAGTTCTTCCCAAATTTCGGGCTGTATAAGTTCAAAAATTCGATTTATTCCGCAGTGTTACGTGCAGGAAATATCGGTCAAAACGGTAAGGGCGGACACTCGCATAACGATCAACTTTCGCTGACAATGAAAATATTCGGACAAGATTTTCTTGTTGATAA
>JAQUZU010000050.1:0-6376 GCA_028691175.1 Candidatus Kapaibacterium sp.
AAAGAATTCGATTGCCTCGTCGATAGTCATGTCGAGAACATCGACAATTGATTTTCCACGATAAAGAATCGAGCGCGCCTCGCGTTTGTAGCGCGTGCCGTGGCATGCCTCGCATACAAGCCGTACGTCCGGCAAAAACTGCATATCTACATTTACCGTACCCTCGCCGTCGCAGACGTCGCATCGCCCGCCGGGGATATTAAACGAGAAATATCCGGATTTATAGCCGAGTTGCTTTGCTGCCTGCGTCGAAGCGAACAGATCGCGAATTGCGTCAAACGCTTTTGTATATGTAATCGGCGTCGAGCGCGAAGTTCTTCCGAGCGGAGTCTGATCGACGATTTCGACACTGTCGAGAGTATCGAAGCCACTAATACCTTCATATTCGTCGCCGGAGAAACTCAACACATTTATAGCCTTATATAAGCGTGTATAAAGAACGTCCTGTATCAGCGTGCTTTTTCCGGAACCACTCACGCCGGAAACCACGACAAGCGAATTGAGCGGAATTTCCACGCTGTCGAGGCGCAAGTTGTTCATGCGCGGCTTAGTAATCGTAAGTTTCCGCTTTCCGAGGACTTGCTCATAATCAATTTTAATATTTTTGCGTCCCGTCAGATAATCCGCGGTCAGAGTGTTCGATTTCAGCAAACCTTTATACGTGCCGGCAAAGCATACCTCGCCACCATGCACTCCCGCACGCGGTCCCATATCGATTATCCGGTCTGCCGCCGCCATAATTTCCGGATCATGCTCTACAACCACAACCGTGTTACCGAGTTTTTTCAGGCGATTCAGCACGGCGATAAGTTTTTCCGTATCTCGCGGATGCAGTCCGATTGACGGCTCATCGAGAACATAAAGCGTCGAAGTCAGTGCCGAGCCAATCGCCGATGACAGGTTGATTCGCTGTGCCTCGCCACCGGAAAGCGTGTGCATCAAGCGGTCGAGAGTCAGGTATTCCAACCCGATATCGCGCAAAAGCGTAATTCTGCGTATCATTTCGCGCAAGACTTCGCCGGAAATCGCCGCCTCCAACTTCGTCAGTTTGAGCGACGAAGCGAATTCGAGGAGTCTGTTTATCGGATATTGGACAATCTCGGGAATGGATTTTCCGCCGACTTTGACCTGACGTCCGGAAAGTCGAAGGCGAGCACCGCCACAACTCGGACACGACGTATATCCGCGATACCGTGCGAGCAGCATTCGGTTGCCGATTTTATGATTATGCTTCTCGAGAAACTTGAAAAAGCCGTTTATGCCGATAAAATCGTCGCCACCGTCCCAGACAAATTTTTTCTCGTCATCCGAAAGATTCATGTATGGCGTCGAGAGAGAAACGCTGTGCTTATTGCACGCGTAGATCATTTTCTGGAAATACTGCTTGAACGCAGGCGTTTTCCATGGAACAATCGGGCATGAGCTCAAAGTTTTTGTTTTATCCGGAATTACAAGATTTTCATCTACGCCGATGGCCTGGCCGAAACCTTGGCATTCGGGGCACGCACCGGCCGGATTATTGAACGAAAACAGGCGCGGATCCGGCGGAAGATACGTAATTCCGCAGTCGGCACACTCGAAGTGCTCGCTATATTTGTGCATCTTTTGCTCGGTTACATTCCAAATTGCGATATGCCCGCCTCCATAATGGAACGCCATTTCTACGGATTCAGTCAATCGCGAGCGATTTTCTTCGCGCAAACTGAGCCGATCTGTCAGAACGAACAGTTTTTCGACAGACTTTTTGCCAATTTTCGAAATTTCCGTTTCGCTAAGCTCCTCAAAGTCGATAATTTCGTCTTTTTCGAAATCATAGAGGCGGAAATATCCGGCCATACGGGCTTCCAAGATACTATCCACAAACTTCTTGCTTTCGCTAACCGGATATAAAATATAGCACTTGTCCGGAGATTTCTTTTCGCCGGCAGATTCGTCATCGACGTTCGTGGGGGCAGCCCCCATAATTTCTGCAACAACGCTTGCCGGATTATCCGAATGAACGGGTTTGCCGCATTTATGGCAATATGTAATGCCGATTCGCCCGTAAAGCAGGCGTAAGTAGTCATAAATTTCGGTTGCAGTGCCGACCGTCGAGCGCTGATTTTTCGTCGGCGACTTTTGGTCTATCGCCACAGCCGGGAGAATACCGGAGATTTTCTCGACTTCAGGCTTCGCCATGCGCTCCAGAAATTGCCGTGCATACGCCGAGAGCGACTCTACAAAGCGTCTCTGCCCCTCTGCATACAGAGTATCGAACGCGAGCGAACTTTTTCCGGAACCGCTCACGCCGGTTATAACAGTAATTGCATTATACGGCACTTCAACGCTAACACCTTTTAAATTATGTAGTTTAGCATTCTTTATGACTATTTTTTTCTGCATTGCTCCACCTTTCGTTTAATTCGACTTACAAAAATACAAAAAAAAATGATCAATTGCAGAATTATAAATTCGCAGGCAACGCTTGCCACGCGAATGATTTGCATTTATCGCAGAATTTCGTTAAATTAGCATTCGTAAAACGGAGGTCAAATGGACACTAATGAACTGATAAAAAAAGTCCGAAAAATAGAAATCGCGACGAAAACCCTCTCGCGCGATTTGTTCGCCGGAAGTTATCATACGAACTTTAAGGGACGCGGAATGGCGTTCTCGGAGGTGCGCGAATATCAAATCGGCGACGAAGTGCGGACAATTGACTGGAACGTAAGTGCCCGATATCGCGATACTTACGTCAAAGTATTCGAGGAGGAACGCGAAATTTCCGTTATGCTTGTTGCAGATATTTCCGGTTCCGGCGATTTCGCTTCGAGCGGACTTTCGAAAAAAGAGATCATCACATATATTGCCGCAATAATTGCATTTTCTGCAAGCCAGAATCAGGACAAAACCGGACTTTTGCTCTTCAGCGACCGCGTCGAGGAACTGCTTTTGCCCAAAAAGGGCAAATCGCAGATTTTGCGAATTATTCGCGAACTTGTCGAGCACACGCCGAAAAGCAAAGGAACAGACCTTGCACAAGCACTCGTCGGCATCCTCAGCATGCTGAAAAAGCGCAGTATCGTATTTGTTCTCTCCGATTTTATGACCGGAAATTTCGAACGCGAACTAGAAATTTGCGCCCGCAAGCACGAGACAATCGCCGTACGGGTTCACGACCCGGCAGAAGATACTCTCCCCGATCTCGGCCTGATTAACTATATTGACGCCGAAACCGGCAAATTGAAAGTATTAAACACAACACGAAAGGCACGTGCCGAATTCGCACGCCGACGTGCTGAACGAGCGGAATATCTCGAGAAATTCTTCATGAAAAACAAAATCGGATATATAGACATTGCAACAACCGAAGACTACGTCAAATCGCTCGTGAAGTACTTCCGGCAAAGTTAGCTTATTATAAAATATAATATCGGGACATTCGTCTTAATTCCTTTATGAACGGCAAACTGTCGTTCGATAATTTACTTTGATTACAAATCCAACAGGATAACGCAATAATGAAAAAAATAGTCGAATGCGTTCCGAATTTTTCGGAAGGTTGCAACACTGAAATTATCAACGCGATCGCAGAATCGATTCGCAAAACTCCGGGCGTAACGCTTTTAGACGTTGATCCGGGCAAATCCACTAACCGTACGGTTTATACTTTCGTTGGCGAGCCGAGTGCAGTTATCGAAGGTGCCTTAAATTCCGCACGCACCGCACACGAATTAATCGATATGCGCAAGCACAAAGGCGAACATCCGCGCATGGGTGCAATGGATGTATGCCCGTTTGTTCCGGTAGCAAATGTTACGATGGAAGAATGCGTGGAATGCTCGAAAGAATTCGCACGTCGTGCCGGCGAGGAACTCGGTTTGCCGATGTACCTCTATGAATACGCACAGGACAAAGAGTACCGTAAGAGCTTGCCGCAAATTCGCCAAGGCGAATATGAAGGCTTAGCCAAAAAAATCGTAAAACCGGAATGGAAACCGGATTTTGGTCCTGCAGAATTTGTTCCTGAATGGGGTGCAACAGTTACCGGCGCACGTTTCTTCCTCGTAGCCTATAACATAAATATTCTGGGCACGAACAATCAGGCTCACCGTATCGCTCTCGACCTCCGCACGGCAGGTCGCGGTGATGACAAACCGGGGAAATTTCAGGAAGTTAAGGCAATGGGCTGGTATGTAGATGAATACAACACCGCACAAGTAACCGCAAATTTGACTAATTATAAAGTTACTGCTCCGCATACTTTCTATGAAGAAGTTAAGCGCGAAGCGGCTGAAATCAAAGTCGGAGTTGCCGGCTCGGAACTCGTCGGACTTATTCCGCTTGAAGCTATGCTTATGGCTGCCGACTATTACATGGAAAAAGAAAATCTTTTCATCATCGACGAAGAGCAAAAAATCAAACTTGTTATCGACCGCATGGGGCTTAATTCCATTTCGCAGTTCGATCCGAAAAAGCGTATCATCGAATATTTAATCGAAGAGAAACGCAATGAGCCGCTTGCAAGCCTTACTCTGCGCGGATTTATCGAAGAAATTGCTGCTCGCTCAAGTGCTCCGGGCGGCGGATCTGCTTCTGCTGCAATCGCTGCAATTGGTGCAGGCCTCGGCTGCATGGTTGCTCAGCTTACTTACGGTGTCCGCAAATTTGAATCAGTCGACGGCGAAATGCGCAAGATTATTCCGGCTCTCAACTCTGCAACAATGAGCCTGATTCCGATGGTCGATGCCGATACAAATGCTTTCAACGACTATATGGACGCTCTCCGCATGCCGAAAAGAACTGACGAAGAAAAGGCTCTTCGCTCAGCCGCTATGCAGGAAGGATTGAAAAAAGCAATTGAAACACCGTTCCGGACAATGATGCTCGGCGACAGTGCTTGGACTAACATGATCGAAATCGCAAAATACGGAAATATCGCTTCTAAATCTGACGTAGAAGTCGGTGCACGCGCGCTCGAAGTCGGTATCTGGGGAGCATATAAGAATGTTTTGATTAATATGCCGGGCATTAAAGACGAAGACTTTAAGACGAAGAAACTTGCCGAAGCAGAAGAAATTGTTACTCGTGCAAAAGTAAAATGCGACGAAGTTCTCAAAATCTTGAACGATCGTGCATAAATGCAACTTAACGATTTAGAATAATTTGATTTTACAGAGACGGTGTTCGCACCGTCTCTCTATTTATACATTTAATGATTAATTTCTCGGCAAAAGTTTCCAATGGTATTCCGATTTAAAAATTTCGTGGCTGTAATAATCAGCATGCTAATAATTTTCGTCGCCTTTATAATATTTGCGATAAAGGTTGTAAACTATTCTATTCCAAAGGAATACGCCGAATATAACACAGACTCGGTAAGTCATTTTGTGGAATTATATCGAAATAATTTCGGAATTCCGCATATCGTAACCGAGGGCGGCGAGAACGATCTGTATTTCATGCTGGGATTTACTCAGGCACAAGACCGCCTCTGGCAACTTGATTATCTCCGTCGGCAGGCGCTCGGCAACACCGCTGAAATTTTCGGAAAAAAGAATATTCCGTACGATAAATTCATTCGAGCTTTCGACCTAAAAGACGTAGCCGACAAGACTTTTCGTGCAATGGCTCCGGAAGCAAAAGCAGTTCTCAGATCTTTTACTCAGGGCGTAAATTTCTATCTACGCCGGCAGGCAAATAAATTGCCGTTTGAATTCGATTATCTTGCATATTCTCCGGAAGAATGGCAACCGACCGACTGCATCGCTATTTTCAAATTGTATTCGCTTAAGTTAAGTGCAGGTTTTCGCAACGATCTGCTTCTCGGCGAAATTGCAGACCGATACGGCGAGGAAACCGCGAACAGCCTTATCCCGAAATATCCGACCGACGCTCCGCACATTTACGAAAGCCCGATTCCGAAATCCGTCATAAAAGACACAACAGTAAATCCGGCTCCGGCAAATCCAGCAAAGAAATTAGTCTATAATTCAAATACCGAACGAAATGATCTTGCAGAGATTCTCGTGCCGACTTCGAACGCTGTAACCGGTTTTGCCGGCGTATCGAACGCAATCGGCAGCAATATCTGGGCAGTAAATCGCCCGAAAGGCAGACACTCTCGTACAGTTCTTGCCTGCGACCCGCATCTCTCGCTTGAATTGCCATCAATCTGGTATCAAGCAAAACTAACGAGCCGAAATCTCAACCTGACAGGCATAATACTTTCCGGAACTCCGCTAATGCTGATCGGCAGAAACAACTCGATTTCCTGGGGAATTGCAAACGCAATGGTAGACGATTTTGACTATTACTACGAAAAGAATGCCCCCGGACAGCGCGATCGCTATCTATCGACAGACAGTGGCGGAACACGCCGTTTCCGGTATAAAAT
>JAQUZU010000050.1:6476-12975 GCA_028691175.1 Candidatus Kapaibacterium sp.
AAATTATATCGAATCAATTTCGGCAAAATGTATCCGAATATTCTCAAGATGCAGTCGCTTGCATCGTCGCGTTTGATGATGGCACTCGCAGATCCAAACGATAATTTAATCGTAAAAAATCGCAACCCGAGAGCTCGAAGCATCGAATCGCTTCTCCTTTCGGCATACAGGGAAGCAATTACAAAGCTTTCTAAACACTTTAAAACCAACGACATACGTCAGTGGAAGTACGGCGAAATGCACTCTCTAGAAATTCGCCATCCGTTCGCCGAAAATGAATACCTTAGAGCAGCGTTTTCGCTCGGACGCGTTAAATTCGGCGGCAATGCCTCGACAATTAATAACGCCGAGTTTTCACTCGACAAGCCGTTCGAAGTCGTTACCGGTGCTTCGTGTCGTTTTATCGCCGATATGTCCGAAAAATATATTTACACGGCACTTCCCGGCGGAATCAGTGGTCAAAACTACAGCCCGTATTTTTCGGATCAGTATCAAATCTGGATGTTCGGCGGTTACGTAAAATTGCCGACCTCCGCGAAGCCATCGGACGAATTTGTGAAAGTCGTCCGCATTAAAAATCCACGAATTATAATATAAAAATCAGAGTTTAAACATGGCAAAAATTGTTATTTTCGGTGCAACTTCTGCGATTGCTTATGAGACTGCAAAATGCTTTGCAAATAAGAAATCGGAAATTCTGCTACTTGGCAGAGATATGATAAAATTAGATATTCTTGCCGCTGATCTTCGTGCACACTCGCCAAAGGCAATTATTAAAACCGGACACTTTGACGCTCTCGAGATGAAAGAGCACGAAGCCGTTTTTGATTCTGCACTCGCAGAACTGGGCAGCATAGACGCCGCACTAATCGCATTTGGCTCGTTGCCGGATGAAAAAGCCACCGAAAAAAACATTTCTCTTTTGCAGCATGAATACACTACAAACGCCACTGCGGTTATTTCGATTGCCTCCGTTGTAGCAAATTATTTCGAGGAGCAAAACGCGGGCACGCTTGCCGTAATTTCGTCAGTTGCCGGCGACCGCGGACGTCAGAGCAACTATATTTATGGTTCCGCCAAAGCCGCTGTTTCGGCATTTTTGCAAGGCTTACGCAATCGATTCGGCAAAACTCCGGTGAAAATCATTACAATTAAACCGGGAATGGTCGATACACCGATGACCGCACATCTCAAAAAAGGTTTGCTTTTTGCGTCCGCACGAACAGTCGGCGAAGGCATTTTCGACGCGATGACTCGCGGAAAGGAAATCGTATATTTGCCGGGATATTGGCGGCTCGTCATGTTTATCGTCAAGCACATTCCGGAAAGCATTTTCAAGAAACTCAGCCTCTAAGTTGCACGCAGAGTTCAAAAAATATAGTCTGAAGTTTCGCTCGCCGGTAAAATTTTTTGGGCAGACTCTAACTGAAAGATCGGGATTTTTACTTCGATTATCTTACAAAAGCCGTATCGTCGAAGGCGAAATTCCGTTTTTTCCGACTATGCCGCAAAATGAAGTTGAACGCAATATCGCCTCAGTTAAAGAATATCTTTCGAAAGAGAATTTGAATTTGCCGGTACCACCCCGATTAAATGTGTCGTTTGCATTTGGTTTATCGTCGTGCCTCCTCGCTCTCCGCTACGATGTTGATTTAGACATTTTACGTGTTAAGTCATATCCGTTTTATCAATCAATTTCAGATTGCACCTCGCGGGGCAGCTTCCCGAAAGTAAAATTTTCCGGGAGTGATAGTGAAATATCCGCCATCAACTCCGCTGAAGGCGAAAAATTCAGGCTCGATTTCAACCGGCGTCTCAGTTTTGACGAGGCATGTAAGTTATTGACAGCAATAGACTTAAATAATATTTTATATATCGAGGAACCGATTAGCGATATTAAACTTTTACCGGAATTAAAGCGGCGTTTCGACTTTTCGCTCGCCCTCGACGAAACAATTATAAACCGCGAACTTACTCCGGAAATGTTAAATTTAGCAGATTATTTAATCATTAAACCGGCACTTATCGGAAATTTCGACTATATTGCACAACTTGTTGCAAGTGGGAAGAAAGTCGTTTTCAGTTCCGCGTATGAATCTAAAATCGGGACAGACGCTATTCGCCGATTAATCTGCTTTCACCGGCTCGAACGCTTTACCCATGGCTTAGACACAGAAAAATATATAGAAAAATGCGAGGTTGAACCGTGAAATTCGATTATCCGCAGGACAAAATCTTTATTGAAACGCGAGCCGAAACACTGACTTTCGGCGAATTTAGCGCAAAAGTTGCAGAAATTTCCGCCAACATTGCCTCGCAATATTCGGCAGACCAATTCATCGCGATAAACGCCGCTTCTCCGCTCAATTTTCTGCTCGACTACTTCGCGATAATTGAAAGCGGGAAAATCGCAGTGCTTCTAAATTCAAAATTACCGGACGACACACTCGATATGCAAATGAAATCGATTGGTTGCCGGGTGGTTTCGAAAAATCATTGCTTGCACGAACATTTCAGCCGGCTTCCGCAAATTGCATTGCGAGATATTTCTGCATGTTGCGTAATTTTTACTTCCGGCTCCTCCGGCAGTTCGAAAGCAATAGTCCACGGCGAGGGCGCCCTGATTGCATCTGCAAATAATCAAATTAAACGTCTCGGCATCACTCCGGATGATCGCTATCTTCTCGCTTTGCCGCTGTATCATGTCGGCGGATTAGCGGTGGCATATCGAAGTTTGCTCGCCGGAGCACGCCTGCAAATTGCAGAAGATTTTGGGCATCCCTACTCCGATGTTGAATATTTTCGCCCGTCTCACGCATCGTTTGTCGGTGTGCAATTGCAGAGATTGCTTGACGAAAAAGTCGCAGGCAGCACTGCTTTCGACAACTTCAAGGGAATACTTCTCGGCGGTTCGGCAATTCGGGAGTCGCTGAAATGCTCGGCTCTCGCTCAAAAATTACCGTGCTATTATGGATATGGTTCTACGGAAACCTGCTCTGCGATTTGCGTTGCAGACAGTTCGCAACCGATTGATTCTTCAGGACTTAGTTTCGATGATTGTGAAATTGTGATTTCCGCAATTGGCGAGATTCTCGTAAAAAGTCCGAGCCTCGCCCTTGGAAGTATCTCCGACGGAGAGTTTCATCCAATAACCGACTCGGACGGATATTTTCATACGCACGACTGCGGAACATATTCGCAAACAGAGGGCTTACGTGTTATCGGGCGAATTGATCGGATGTTTGTTTCCGGCGGCGAGAACGTCTATCCGGAGGAAATCGAATGTGCATTGCTTGCAATTCCGCAAGTCTCGCAAGCGGCAGTTATAGCAGTTGCGGACGCAGAGTTCGGGCATGTCGCGGTAGCATTTATTCGACAACCAACGTCGAATTTGCCGTTTGACGACATTCGCAAAGAACTTCGCCAAACCCTCCCCAACTATAAAATTCCGAAACATTTTTTTGATTTTCCGCCTAAATACCATGAAACCGGTATTAAAGTCAATCGGCAATTTCTCGGCGAATATCTAATCTCGCACGATTTCGACGTACTTAAATAAGTTGTTCTGCTTTATTTAGGACGTCGAGACATACCGCTTCTTCCGGTTTTAGTTTTGCAAATTTCACCAGATCGGCTTCGCTTAGGATTTCAATTACGAGCGATTTTTTCGCCGGCTCGAGTGCCGGAAAGTCCTTAGATTTTATTTCGTCGGTAGTAAGTTCCATTACTTCGGAATTATATTTTAGTTCGAGATACCGTTTCACTGCGTCTGCCAACGATGAAAAATGAGATTTATGGTCGTCGCACAACCAAAGTTTTCGGTTTCGCAGGGAAGAGATTTCGCAGGAAAGCCACTCTTCCGGAGAGATTTTCGGAATTTCACGCTTCGGCACTTCAATTTCGACAGGTTTCTTTTTACGTCTTTTAATAAAGTTTGCAATCAGGAATCCGACCAAAATTACTCCGCCGCCGATAACATACCAAAGCCAATAATCCCGCCAGTTTTTCGCCTCGGAAATGATATTTTGAGCCGGCTTGATATCTTTCATGCCGGCAATATCCGGCGCAGAGAAATTAATGGAAATCGCCTTCGTATAGTGCGGAACAAGCGAATTTCCGTTATCGACAAAAAATGTAAAAGACGGGACTTGCACCGCTCCGGATTCGAACGACGTAAGATAAATTTTCTGCGACAACGAAGTCTTTCCGGCAACTCTCAAAGTATCTACCAGCGACTTGCTGATCAAAGTACAACCGGAAAGCGAATCGGCAATTTCCGGAAAAATCACGCGTCCGGCGGCCTCGGCTTTGAGAATAACACAGACTCGTTCGCCGATTTTCGCCTTAGATTTATCAGCCGTTGCCGAGAAATTTTCTGCCCAAGCACTCTGCGAAACAAATATTCCGATCAACAGAATATATTTAATATATTTTGCATATTTCATGCTTTATTTCTTCTTTCAACAAAATTTTCTTTGTACACTTTCGTTTAAGATAGCAAAAATAAGTCAATTTCAAGTAAATTAAAAGAAAAAAATGAGCGACTTCATTCAAAAAGACTCCTCTCCTTATCGCAACCTCCAAATAGTTGTAGGATTAGGCATACTGACGCTTTTAATCTGGCATATCGTGCCATACGGCAGATTTTTTCTATATCCGTTTGTAATTCTCAGCACTTGGTTTCACGAAATGGGACACGGACTTACGGCGTTAATCCTAGGCGGAACATTCCACAAACTGGAAATATTCAGCACCGGCTCCGGTGTAGCATATTGGTCGGGCGAACTTTTCGCCGGCAATCTTGGGCGGGCATTTGTCGCCGCCGCCGGTCCGATTGCTCCGACAATTTTCGGCGGAATTTTCCTGTACTATTCACGTTATAATAACCGGACACGCCTAATAATGCTGCTGTTTTCGATACTGCTCTGCGCGAGTGCCGTTATCTGGGTACGAAGTTGGTTTGGGCTGGGAGCAATTGTACTTTTCGCAATTTTATTCTTTTTAGTTGCAGTTTTCGGCAAAGAACGCCTGAATCAATTCTGTCTGCAATTCGTTGCAATTCAAGCATTTATGAGTTTATACCTAAGTTTGGACTACATTTTTACAGGCATTGGACAGACTGACGCCGGAATTTTCTATTCAGACACCTATCATATTTCCGAGTCGCTGTTTTTACCGTATTGGTTCTGGGGCGGCGTGATTTGCATTTTTTCGTTAGCAATTATGTTTTTTTCGTTCCGCTTGCTGATACGCCCCAGGAAATGAATTCGCCGTTTGAAAGTTTTTTCATAAAAATGTCCGAATAATTTCGTATTTTTGTTGATATGTTAATGTAGTCTTTCGAAATCTTTAACGAAATAATGGCAGAAACAATTATTGTTGCTCTAATAGGCATTTATATTCTTAGAATGGCGTTTTTCTATTTCGGTGCAAGACGCGAGATTTCCAAGCCGACTCCGTATATCGAGCCCGGAAAAGAAATTTTCGTAACCATTGTTGTACCGGCACGAAACGAGGAAGCCCGAATTTCGGAGTGCATTCGTTCAATAGCACAAAACGACTATCCCATTGATAAATATGAAATTATCGCGGTTAATGATCGCTCCGAAGATAAAACCGGTAAACTGCTGGAATCACTTAAATCGGAAATTCCAAATCTGATTGTTCTTCATAACGACGAAAAGAAAAAAATTGCAAACCTTCAGGGCAAGCCCGGGGCTTTGCAGCTGGCGATTAATCGTTGCCACGGCGACGTGATCGTGATGACGGACGCGGATTGCACGGTCGGAAAGCGTTGGATTTATAATCATGCAGGTTGCTACTCGAATCCGAATCTCGGCATGGTAGCGGCTTATACGGACATTATCGGTGATAATCCGTTTAGCAAAATTCAGGCTGTGGAGTGGATTTATTTGCATTCGCTCGCAATCGGCAGCATCGGATTTAATCGTCCGCTAAGTTGCTACGGCAATAATATTTCGCTTTCGAAAGAGAAATTTGATCTGCTCGGCGGCTATAATTCGATGAAATTTTCAATCACCGAAGACCTTGCAATGCTTCAGAACATGCACTCGCACGGATATACTACACGCCATCTTTCAAACATTGAAAGCGAAATTCACACTTTTGCAAACAAAACTCTCCGAGACTACATTAACCAGCACCATCGCTGGATAGTAGGTGCCGCGGGCGGTTTGGGCGTTGTAGCCGCAATTTTCGTCGTTACGACTTTGGCAATCTGGAGTGCGATAATTCTCTCGCTCGCTACCGGCAACTGGATTATGTTTGCAATTTCATTTTTATCGCGAATCCTGCTCGACCTGACGGCAATTATCCCGGCAATAAATCGCCTGAAACGTCGCGATTTATTCGGATGGATTTTCCCGGCTACGCTGTTTATGATGTCGTTTGAATTGATCGCTCCGCTATTTTTGCTGAAGCCGAACGTAAAATGGAAGGGTCAAGTTTTTGATAAAGGCGAGGATTAATCCTCTTTAAC
>JAQUZU010000194.1 GCA_028691175.1 Candidatus Kapaibacterium sp.
AAAATTTCTGCTACCGAAAATTGCACATTCAGCGACATATTGTAGACGTAATATTTCGCGAAAAGCAACAGCAAGCCGAAAAAAATTCGGCTTGCTCCGGCATTTACCTTTCGATTGGTGTCTCGATAGAAATTTTCACGGTACGACAATAGAATCTGCCTTCCGGCAATGCGTTATCGTAGAGCAATTCTTCTTCGCCCATTCCGATTATTTTCGCATTTTTGATTTTGATGCGTTTCGCAAATTCATTTGCACGCTCGTACGAAATTCTCTTATTGATTTGATCGGCACCCATACTGTCCGAATATCCGATAATTTCGACAATTGAGTTAGCGGAGATGCGGTTTTTCACGAGAGTAGCAGTTTTCTTATGCTCGACGCCGAGTTTAGACTTGCCGTAATCGAATAAAATCAGGCTGTAATTTTCAAATTCCTTATCCTGAATTCCTTCGACGCGTTTTTTGTCGATTGTTAATTGATCGACCTTGATATTTCCTCCGGTAGTCGAAACCAACTGTCCGAGTTTATCGGTTACATTCAGTTTATAGGTTATATTTCCGCCATGACTCGGGCAGGATTCATCTTTTTCGTTAATTTCCCAGGTCAGAACGCTCGGCAGTTCGTCCTTGCCGGAGAATGATTTCAGCGTGCTGCCGTTCTGGCTGACGACAAGTTGCCAAGTACCGATTCCGACGTCGGTTTTTGCGGTCGGCTTGAATTCTACGCGCGAAGCCGGGATTTTTCGAATTGTATCGATTGTGAATACCGGTTCGAGAATATCCGCAACGTTAGACGAAATTTCTACGCGGCGATTTTCTTCATTTCCGCCGATTTCCTCGCTGTTCGATGGCTCGGTCGGCAGATTTCTTGCTTTTACGATAATTCTGTCGTTTTCGATATTCCAGACTTGCAGCAAATAGTCGCGGACGGCTTCGGCACGTTTCGCGGAAAGTTCGGTATTGTTTGCCTCCACGCCTTCGTTTGAATTTGTGCCGGTCAGAGTAATTTTCGCTTTCGAAAATTCTTTCAATCTGCTTCCGATAATATCCAAAATACGATAATATGTAGGGAGCACGTCGGAATTTTTCAATTTGTTTTCGTTAAAATCGACTACTTCTTGCGGCGTACTCTTGTAGTAACGTGCCGGTATCGTTGCAGAATTTTCGTCAAAGAAGATATAATTCAGCATAGGACGCATGTTGTGCGAGATAAAATCTTCGATTTTAAGTTGAATATCGCCGGTTTCATTGCCGAGAGAATCGACTTGCGTAGCGGAAATATCGGCGGCAAGCGTCGGCGGAACAAGCGGATCCGGCAAATATTCCGGTAAAGGCGCACCCATCGGGTCCGGAGCTTTCGGTGGGGGGGGAGGCGGAGTCTGATATTTTAACGCAATTCCGCCCTTCAAGAGCGATGCTTTCCAGGTAATTCCGGAAACTAAGTTCGTAACCGGAAGCGAATAATAAATTTCCGGTACAAGGAACATGTATTTTTTGCGATTAAGCGGCAATTCATAGCCAAGTCCTGCATTTACAAAGAGTTGCAGAGAACTAACATCAGGAATATCGCCGTTATAATAGTTGCGATACGGCAAGCCTGAATCTTCGAAAACAGCGACTGTCGGGTCGGAAATTTGCTCGTATTGAGTAAATGAACTCGATGCCACAAATCCTATTTTCGCTCCAAGCGAGGCATAGAAATTATCCCAGAAATTATATGACGCCATAGCGTCGAGGTTGATCATTCCGATGCTTGCGTCGAGGCGATGCTCAAAATCGAGAGTTCGCGATTCGCCGTTTACGATGATGTTGGTTTGATCGTTTGCAGTCATCAGCCCGTCGACTTGGTTATAACCTAGGCGAAATGAGAGCCATAATTTATCGTCAAGCGGATGTTCGTAGAGTACGCCGAACGAAATTCCGGTTCCGTCGCCGGACTCGAATTTCTTGCAACAGCTGAATGTAGTAGGCAATTTATAGAAATCGCCGGACAGCAGATTTACGCCGTAGTTCACATAAACGCCGTATTTCGGCTTCATCGCAGGTACAGTGTCTGCAATGATTTCGGTTTGTTCTTCCGGTATCTCTTCTTGAGCATTGCAATGCTCCGGTGCGAACATCATAAAAGACATTCCCGCCAGCAACGAATATTTTGCGATTAACTTTTTCCGGTTTGTCGTCATGCACTCTCCGCATTTACATTTTCATATACATATCTTCAAAAATACGAAAATATACGGAGTAAAACATCTTTTTTTTTGGATTTTTGCTAAACTTTAACGTTGCAGAGGAAATTCCTGCCGAGTGCAAAGTGCGACATCATATTGTTGATGGAATTTTTCGCCCGATTATTCAGCACGCGGTTCAGCGAGTTCAGCGAATTTAGTTCATTCATCAAAGATTTCAGGCGCAGACGAAGTTTCTTAAGTTCCTTCAATTCTTCGTTTTTGAAGTGCTCTTCGAGTGCAGACAATTTCAATTTCCGAGCATCTTGTGCCGAAATCGCCAGCCACGACATGAGCATTTTCACGCGACTATCCTCGGCTTTTTTCAGGCTGGCAGCCACAACTTCTTGGTACGATACAATTTCCTTCAGGATTTTCGTATCGAAATTTATTAGTGCTCTTTGCTGTTTTCCGGCCAGCACAACCATTTCTTCGAGCAACTGTTGCTCATGTTTTAAATATGCAAATATGTTCGCGTTCATTGTTTTGCTGCCCTTTTAAGTTCTGAAAATTTTAGCATATTGTTTTACTTTTTCTACATAGTTTTGCGTTTCGCGAAATGGCGGAATACCGTTATATTTCCGCACATTACCTGC
>JAQUZU010000195.1 GCA_028691175.1 Candidatus Kapaibacterium sp.
GTTCAAGATAGAAATCATCGCCGAACAAATCGTGATAGTACTTCGCCTGTTCAATTGCGGCGGACATTTCGCCGGCAATCAAATGCTTACTGACAACACCGGCAAGGCACGCCGACGAGACAATCAAACCATCTTTGTACTTTTCGATTATCTCGCGGTCAATTCGCGGACGATAGTAAAACCCCTCCGTATGCCCCAAAGTACAGAGTTTCATCAAATTGTGATATCCGGTCAGATCCTTCGCAAGTAGTATTAAATGATAATAGTTACGTTTCTGGGTACGAGCCGATTTGTCTAAGTTTTTCTCCAAACGGCTGCCCATCGCGACGTATGCTTCGAAACCAAGAATCGGCTTGATGCCATGTGCCGTGCACTTTTTGTACATTTCATAGCACCCATACATTACGCCGTGATCAGTCAGGGCAATTGCCGTCTGACCATCTGCCTCAGCAGCTTTTATCAATTGTTCCGGTGTGCAGGCCGCATCTAATAGCGAATAGTGTGTGTGATTATGAAGATGAACGAAATTTGACATAAATCGCCTTTGCCTTTACAAAAAAACCGCCCTTTTGAAGCGGTTTTTATATTTTAAATAAATATCTGCTTATTTGATTTCAACTTTAATAACATTCGACAGCTGACTGACATTGTCTTTTCCGATTGCTCGAACGCGATAATAATATGTTCCGGACTTTAAATCGGATAACTCGATTGACGTGCCGTTTCCGACATCAACTTTTTCAAAGTCATCTACGAAATTCATAAAGTTCTCGTCGCTCGCCAGATCAAGTTCGAAAAATTGCGCTTTTTCGCTTTTGCTCCAATTTGCCGTAAAGCCGGACTTGGTTATTTCCGTTGCAACAGCCGCAACCGGCGTTTTCAAACGAGATGAAATCATACGCGGATTACTTTTTTTATCTTCTATCAAATAGTTTATTGTTTCGCCTTTACCGTTAAATTCTACAGCCTGGACTATATATTTCGTATCTTCCTGCAACCCTGTAATTAAGAATTTGCGTTCGCCGTTGTTCTGAAGTGAATTATAGACAACATACGTATTTGATTGACCGATTTTTGCTTTTGAATCGCCGAATTTGCCGACAGTATATTCTTTGCCGTCTTCCGGCTTCGTAATTTTTTTATCCGAAGTAATCAGCAAAAGCGTACCTTCGCCACTGCCTTTTCGCCAAATTGCTTCCATTTGCTCGTGATTAGTTCCCTGAAATGCAATCGATTTAGGAGATTCCAGCGGCTCATGAGCCAATGTAGAGAATTTCTGCGTTTGAACTTTCTTTCCGTCGCGATATACATCTACGCAATATTCAGTCTTTTCATTCAGATTAATAACGCTGACTGTCTGCGTCTTTGTTCCTTTGAAAATCACATTCGCCTTTTTATCGCTAAAATTATACTCGGCATAAGTAACGTCTTTTTGTGCTGATTCAGGTTGAATTGCCGAACTCGTTCCCATACGAAAAACTACCGTCTCCGACTGATTATTCGCCGGCTTCACCTGCAAAGTAACCTTGTTCGATTCTTTTTGCAAAACAGCTACATCAGCTAAAAGCGAAGTTCCCGCAAGCGACACAAGCATCATAGACGCCACCAACATTTTTTTTGTATTTTTCATCATTATCTTTTCCATCAGAAATATTATTATCAAATTTGTACGCAAATTAGGCAATTCTTTCGTAAATTACAAGCATTATTTCGATTTTATGGCACTTCTACCTTTGCTAAAATCTCGGAGATAACATCTTCCTGACGCATATTTTCGGCTTCTGCTTCATAGGTCAAACCAACTCTGTGGCGCATTACATCATATACAATATAGCGAATATCTTCCGGAATTACATATCCGCGCCCACGCAAAAATGCAGTTGCCTTTGCAGCAATTGCCAAGTTTATGGTTGCACGCGGTGAAGCGCCATACGAAATGCAGTTTTTCAGTTTATTTAGATTGTATTTTTCAGGGAAACGCGACGCAAATACGATATCCAAAATATAATTCTCGATTTTTTCGTCAAGATATATTTCCTTTACCAAATCGCGTGCAGCAATAATATCTTCCGGCGAAAGTTTCGCTTCGGCTTGCGGGGTATTCTTCTGTATGAATCGGCGAAGTACTTCGCGCTCGTCCTCGCGGGTCGGATAATCCACCATCAATTTCAGCATAAAACGATCGACCTGTGCCTCCGGCAAAGGATATGTTCCCTCTTGTTCAATAGGGTTTTGCGTAGCCATAACCAAGAACGGCTCATCAAGTTTATATGTTGCTTCGCCGATCGTAACCTGTTTTTCCTGCATCGCTTCAAGTAGTGCACTCTGCACCTTCGCCGGCGAACGGTTAATTTCGTCTGCAAGGATAAAATTTGCAAAGATAGGTCCTTTTTTTACTACAAAGGATTCGTTTTTCTGGCTGTAAATCAGCGTTCCAATCAAATCCGCCGGTAAAAGATCGGGCGTAAACTGAATGCGCTTGAACTTTGCCGAAACAATATTCGAAACGGTATTCACGAGCAGAGTTTTCGCCAACCCCGGAACCCCCTCAAGCAACACGTGCCCGCCGGCAAGCAACCCGATAATTAATTTCTCGACAATTTGCTTTTGCCCGACAATTACGTGCGAAGCCTCGTCCATAATGATTTTTGTAATCGACGCGGCATTTTGAATTTTCTCGTTTAATTCCTGTATATCCTGCATTTTTCTATCTCGATTTTATTTACTTTAGACTACTAAATTATTAGAATTTTAGGAAATAATCAAATAAATTACACCCTCAATTCAGAATTTTTTCGCAAACCCGGTTGATT
>JAQUZU010000051.1 GCA_028691175.1 Candidatus Kapaibacterium sp.
TTCTTATAACAAGGGGTTTCAACCCCTTGTGCGAGTGGGTCGGTAAGGAAGAGACAAGGGAGAAACCGCAATCCCCCGAAGGAATTATATAAAATTATTTATATCGAAGTGAATAATCAAGCCGAAACGCTTCAAAACTTTGAAAAAAAATAAAAAAAATCTTGCATATATCGAAAAAAGTTCTTAAGTTTGTATTCTCATGTTGAGCGGAGGTTTTGATAAACAGCGATTTAGAAAAAACTTTTGAAAAATTGAAAAAAAGATTTGGTAGTGTCGAAATGTTTTCGTAATTTTGAAAACTGAAACTTTGACATAACGGAGCAAATAAGTGATTGGGGCGGACGCCGCAATGGTGTGGCAGCGGACTGTAAATCCGCCGCGGTAACGCATGGCAGGTTCGATCCCTGCCCGCCCCACTTAGCTCCATGTTTTTGTGGAAGATGCGGGAGTAGCTCAGTTGGTAGAGCATCAGCCTTCCAAGCTGAGGGTCGCGGGTTCGAGTCTCGTTTCCCGCTCAAAGTTTTCAAAATTCGGATATATCGATGATTCTTCGTCGGTATATTTTTGTGTTTGTTTGGAAACGTATCTTACCAGGGGTATGTTTGCTGCAGGGCAAAAGAACGCGGGAGTAGCTCAGTCGGTAGAGCATCAGCTTCCCAAGCTGAGGGTCGCGAGTTCGAGCCTCGTTTCCCGCTCTGAATTTTCGAGGCGAAATTATTGCTGATATAGCTCAGCTGGTAGAGCACTTCCTTGGTAAGGAAGAGGTCACCGGTTCAAGTCCGGTTATCAGCTCAAATAGATTTAATGAATACGGGTGTAGCTCAACTGGCAGAGTGACGGTCTCCAAAACCGTAGGTTGTGGGTTCGATTCCTACCACCCGTGCAAAATTAGACAGCATATTTGCCGACTCTACGGGGTCGGTTTTATTCATAGATAGAGAAACGACAAATGATAGGAAAGATAAAGGCTTACGTTGCTGATGTCCGTAAAGAGATGTCGAAAGTCGCATGGCCAACCAAAGAGCAATTGCGCGAATCTACTGTCGTTGTGGTTACAACGACGCTTGTCCTTACAGTATTCATCTATATAGTTGATTTTGTATTGGATCAGGCCGTTGGCGTGATATTTTAATCCGACGAGGAGATATGGACAAATACGATATTAACACGGAAATTTTCGAGCAGCCGAAGTGGTATGCTCTTCGTACGTTTACGGGTCAGGAAGATAAGGTAAAGACGAGTATCGAACAGGAAATCAAGCGTTTGGGCTTGGAAGACGAAATTCGTGAAGTACTTATCCCACAGGAGAACGTTTACGAGGTTCGCAACGGCAAGCGCCGTCTCCGCACACGTAATTTTCTTCCGGGTTATATCTTGGTTAATGCTGTAATCACGAAGCGCAATAAAGACATTCTCGCAAATATTCCGGCAGTAGTCAGCTTTGTGGGTCCCGGAGGGGAGCCGCAGGCGTTGCGTCCGAACGAGATCGACCGCATAATCGGTCGAGTCGAAGAGCGTAAGGATATAGCGACCGTGGAGACGACTTTCCGCGAAGGCGATCCGGTCAAGGTAATTGACGGACCTTTCAATTCGTTTACCGGCACGGTAAAAGAAGTGAATACCGAAAAACAGCGTCTGAAGGTCGAAGTCGGCATTTTGGGCAGAAAAACGCCTGTAGAACTTGAGTTCTCGCAGGTAGAGCCCGAGAGCCACGCATAAAAAGCATAACATTAATATATAGATAGATTTTTTTCAAATATATACACAGAGTAAAGTAATGGCAAAAAAAGTATTAGGTGCATTTAAGTTACAGCTCGGTGCCGGCGAAGCAACGATGTCTCCACCGGTCGGACCTGCATTTGGTCAGCGTGGCTTAAACGGCATGGAATTCGTAAAGCAGTTTAATGCCAAAACGGCCAAAGAAAAAGGTATGATCCTGCCGGTTTTGGTTACATTCTATGCTGACAAATCCTTTACATTCATCGTGAAATCAGCACCGGCTCCGGTACTTTTAGTAAAAGCAGCGGGCATTCCGAAAGGTTCTGCAGAACCGAACAAGACTCACGTCGGTACGGTAACAGTAGCACAGTGCGAAGAAATCGCGAAACTGAAATGGAAAGATTTGAACTGCGACAAAATGGAAAGCGCAGTCAGCATGTTAAAAGGTACTGCACGCAGTATGGGTATCACGGTAGAAGCGTAAGCTCTCCGCAATACCGATTTAATTAAATTTAGTAACTAAACGCAAAATATCAAAATGAAAAAAACAGGTAAGAGATATGCGTCCTTATTAAAATCTTTCAATCCGAAAGACACTTATGGCTATAAGGAAGCAGTCGCAATCGTAAAGAAAAATGCTACAGCGAAATTCGACGAATCGTTTGAATTCGCAATAAGCCTCGGGGTAGATCCGAGAAAAGCAGACCAGTTGGTTCGCGGGACCGTGGCATTACCTCACGGTACAGGTAAAAGCGTTCGCGTGTTAGTAATGTGCAAATCGCCAAAGGATAAAGACGCTCTTGCAGCCGGCGCAGATTATGCGGGCTTGGAAGAATACGTAGAGAAAATCAAAGGCGGATGGACAGATATCGACGTGATCATTGCTACGCCTGACGTAATGGGCGAAGTCGGCAAATTGGGTCGTGTATTGGGTCCACGCGGTTTGATGCCAAATCCTAAGAGCGGCACAGTAACTTTCGACGTTGCTACGGCAGTTAAGGAAGTAAAAGGCGGAAAGATTGAGTATAGAGTAGACAAACACGGTAACGTTCATGCCGCAGTCGGAAAATGCTCTTTCACAACGCAACAGTTGGAAGAAAACGCTTTGGCTTTGTATCAGAGCGTAGTCCGTGCAAAACCGCAATCGGCAAAAGGCAAGTATATTAAGTCCATTAACTTTACGAGCACGATGGGTCCGGGCGTAAAAGTATCCGAGAGTTCACTTCCGACAGTATAATTAACGAAATTACGCACTCATAAATAAAGAATTCCGCGCGTTCGGCTTCAACTGAACGAGAAATCGGGCAGACGAACAACGGGATCCAATCAAAGGTGACATAACATGGTAACAAAGACAAAAAAACAACAAGTTGTTGCCGAGCTTACCGAGCAGATAAATAATGCCGACAGCTTTTATTTCATTGATTACTCCTTCATGCCGGTAAAACTGCAGGAAGCCCTGAGAAATGAATTAAAAGAAAAACAGGCTTCGATGCGTGTTGCAAAAAATACTCTTATTAAAAGAGCTTTTGATGCAGCCGACGGAGTTGAACTGCCGTTCGAAAAGCTCACCGGAATGACGAACCTCATAATGGGAACAGGCGAGGAACTTCTTGCTCCGGCAAAAATCTTGAAAGAATTTGCCCAGAAAAACAAAATGCCGGCTTTTAAAGGCGCTTTGCTCGATGGTCAATATTTCGACGAGAAACAACTTGATACTCTGGCGGCAATGCCGACCAAACCGGAAATTATTGCCGGTATCCTTGGCAGCATCAACGCACCGATTAGCGGTATCGTTGGCGCAATTAATGCCACAATTCGCGATCTTGCATCTGTTATTGAAGAAGTTGCAAAGAAAAACGCAAACTAATCGGACTGATCCGGTTACAATTTAACGCGGCAAAAGTCGCAAACGCCCGAATGGGCACAATTTTTAGAAAATAATAATTTTAATACAGGAGATTTTAACATGTCAGCAATAGTTGATGAATTAGTAGAAAAAATTAGCGCTCTTACACTTACAGACGCTGCTGAACTCAAATCAGCTTTGGAAGAAAAATTCGGCGTATCCGCTGCCGCTCCAATGGTAATGGCAGGCGCTCCGGCTGCTGCAGCTGCAGCTCCGGCTGAAGAAAAAACCGACTTTGATGTAGAACTTACCGCTGCAGGCGACAAGAAACTTAACGTAATCAAAGTAGTTCGCGAAATTACAGGCCTTGGCTTAAAAGAAGCTAAAGACTTAGTAGAAGGCGCTCCGAAAGTAGTTAAAGAAGCTGCTCCAAAAGCAGATGCTGAAGCTATGAAGAAAAAACTTGAAGAAGCAGGCGCAAAAGTTACTCTCAAGTAGTAATGAGCACAAAGTAATTCGGGGCGGCAAGAGCTGCCCCGATATATATAAATCTTTTTTTCGGACAAACGTGCTATAAGGCAAATTGAAACATAACATATAATACTGAAAAGGGTTTTTTGAGAGTCCCGGTTAAATCATACCGAAAGGTTCAATGTGCGGAATTCTCAAAAAATCCTTATTTTTTCAAATGACAACTCAATAACGGAGGGTGCAGGCGTGGACAAAAATGTACAAACCAAAATTATTAAAGAAGGCAATCTGATTAGACTGACCGAGAGAGTCAACTTCGCAAGGGCAAGAAAACATCTCGACTATCCGGATCTGCTGAACATCCAGCTCGAAGCCTACAAAGACTTCTTGCAGGAAGACGTGCCGCCATCGCAACGCGAGGTTAAGGGGTTGCAGCAGGCTTTCGTTAATAATTTTCCGATTGAAGATGCATCAAGCATTTTTCAATTGGAATTTCTCGGATATGATGTAGAAAAACCGAAGTACAGCGAAGAAGAATGCCGCGACCGCGAATTATCGTTCGCAAAACCGCTGAAAGCAAAATTACGCCTCTCGAGCCGCGCAGAAGCCGACTCGGAGGATTACATAGAATCCGTCGAACAAGAGGTATATCTCGGGAATATCCCCGCGATGACCGATCGAGGAACGTTTATCATCAACGGCGCCGAGCGCGTAGTCGTAACACAGCTGCACCGCTCGCCGGGCGTTTTCTTCGACGATGCTCAGCACCCGAACGGAATGCGCATATATACCGCAAGAATTATCCCGTTCCGCGGATCATGGGTGGAATTTTCAACCGATATTCACGACGTTATGTATGCGTATATCGACCGAAAAAAGAAATTCCCGGTTACTACGCTGCTGCGTGCTTTGGGCTTCTCGAGCGACGAACAACTGATTTCGCTGTTTGAACTCAGTGAAGAGCATGATCCGGCCGAACTAGGCGAAGAATTGCTCGAACGACGCCTCGCAAGCGACGTAATCGACAGTTCCACAGGCGAAATTATCGCTTCACGCGATGCCGTAATCGATAATGTCCTGCTGAAGAGAATGCAGGAAGCCGAAGAAATCGTGCCGTTCAAATTATTTAAATATACCGAAGAAACCGATGAGCCGGTTATCGCAAGAACAATCGCGAAAGACCCGACACGCACACGCGAGGAAGCCTTGGAAGCAATCTATCGCCAACTCCGCTCGAGCGAGTCTCCGGATATCGAGACTGCAGAAGCTTTGCTCGAAAAGTTATTCTTCAACCCGAAAAGATACGACCTCGGTTTGGTCGGACGTTTCCGTATTAACAGAAAATTAGACCTGAAAACTCCGCTCGAAGTAACTACTTTGACCGTCGAGGATATAGTTGAAATTATTAAACACACGATCGAACTCCACGACAATAAACTCGAAGGCGACGATATCGATCACCTTGGCAACCGCCGCGTCCGCACAGTCGGCGAGCAGTTGGCGTCGCAGTTCAACGTAGGTCTTGCGCGCATGAGCCGCACAATTCGCGAGCGCCTGAGCATTCACGACGGCGAAAATCTCGCTCCGAGCGAACTCGTTAATGCCCGCACAATCACCAGCGTTGTGAATCAGTTTTTTGGTACAAACCAGCTGTCGCAGTTCATGGATCAGACAAATCCGCTGAGCGAACTCACGCACAAGCGCCGTACTTCGGCGTTAGGCCCGGGCGGTTTGACCCGCGAGCGCGCAGGTTTCGAGGTTCGCGACGTTCACTATACGCACTATGGCAGACTTTGCCCGATTGAAACTCCTGAAGGTCCGAACATCGGCTTGATTTCATCTCTGGCAATTCATGCAAAAATCAACAAGTTAGGCTTTATCGAGACACCATACCGCAAAGTAGAAGACGGTAAAATTACCGGTATAATCGAATATCTACCGGCTGAATGCGAAGACGATACAGTTATCGCACCGGCAACGGTTACGATTGACGACGACGGCAATTTGGTCGGCGACAAAATTCAGGCACGTGGCGCGATGGGCGATTATGTGCTCGTATCTCCGCAGGAAGTTCAATATGTCGATGTATCGACGGACCAAATTTCCAGCTGTGCAGCCGCGATGATTCCGTTCCTGGATCACGATGATGCAAACCGTGCCCTCATGGGCGCGAACATGCAACGCCAGGCTGTGCCACTGCTGCACCCACACGCTCCAATCGTCGGAACCGGCATGGAAGCACGTCTCGCAAAAGATTCCCGTACACTAATTTCCGCAGAAGCAGACGGCGTAGTAGAGTATGCATGCGGCGATTATATCATAGTAAAATATGACGATAACCGCACCGATGAAGAAAAACTTACACAGTTCGACCACCTCGGCACAAAACGCTACAATCTCCGTAAGTTCTATAGAACCAACCAAGATACATGCATTAACCAACATCCGATCTGCAATAAAGGTCAGCGCGTCGTAAAAGGTCAGCCGCTCGCCGATAACTCTTCGACCGAGAACGGCGAACTCGCCCTCGGACAGAATTTGCTGGTAGCATTCATGCCTTGGCGCGGATATAACTTCGAAGATGCAATTATTCTCTGCGAGAAAAACGTTGCACGCGATACATTTACTTCGATCCATATCGAGGAATTTACTCTCCAGGTTCGCGATACTAAACGCGGCGAGGAAGAATTTACTCGCGAAATTCCGAACGTAAGCGAAGAAGCAACCAAAGACTTGGACGAAAACGGTATCGTACGCGTCGGCGCAAAAGTAATCGAAGGCGATATAATTATCGGTAAAATCACTCCGAAAGGCGAGACCGACCCGACTCCGGAAGAAAAACTTCTCCGCGCAATCTTCGGCGATAAAGCCGGCGACGTAAAAGACGTTTCGCTGAAGGCTTCTCCGGGATTGAAGGGCGTTGCGATTAATACGAAATTATTCAGCCGCAAAACAACCGTTGCTGCCGAACGCGAAAATCGCGAAAAAGAAAAAGCACGCCAGGAATTAATCGAAAAACAGGAAAAAGCAAAAATCCTCGAAATCGATAACCTGTTCGTGAAAAACCTTGCTCAACTGCTCGAAAATCAACAGGTCTTCGGCTTGCGCACAAATACCGGCTCTACCGTGATCCGCACCGGCGAAAAACTCTCGAAAGAAGAAATTCTCCGCCGCTATTACGAAGGAATTATTAAGCCGGAATTGCTCGACTTCAACAAAGATTTGCTCGAAGACGAACACAGAACAGAACTATATAATACAATGCTGCGTAACTATTTAGTCAAGAGAAACGACATACTCGCAGATTTCAAAGCCGAAAAGAGTAAAATCACCAGCGGCGACGAACTCCAGCCGGGCATTCTCCAGATGGCGAAAGTATATGTAGCGAAAAAACGTAAACTGCAAATCGGCGATAAAATGGCGGGACGCCACGGAAATAAAGGTATCGTTTCGAAAATCGTACCGAGAGAAGACATGCCGTTCCTTCCGGATGGAACTCCGGTTGATATCGTACTGAACCCGATGGGCGTGCCGAGCCGTATGAACCTCGGTCAGCTCTTCGAAACCGCACTCGCGTGGGCAGGCAGAAAACTCGATAAGAAATTCTCGACTCCGATCTTCGATGGCGCATCTTGGGAGCAAATCCAGGACTACCTCGAAGAAGCAGGACTGCCGCGCTCCGGTAAAACCGTACTCTACGACGGCCGCACAGGCGACCCGTTCGGCGAGAAAGTAACCGTCGGAATCATCTATATGCTGAAACTGTCGCACTTGGTGGACGATAAAATCCACGCACGCTCGATAGGCCCATACTCGCTTATTACTCAGCAACCTCTTGGCGGTAAAGCGCAATTCGGCGGTCAACGTCTCGGAGAGATGGAAGTCTGGGCACTCGAAGCATACGGTGCCGCAGCCACTCTGCAAGAAATGATCACGATGAAGAGCGATGACGTACAGGGTCGTGCGAAGATGTACGAGGCAATCGTCAAAGGCGAAAACCTCCCGCAGCCGAACATTCCTGAATCGTTCAACGTGCTTGTACGCGAGCTTCAGGGCTTATGCCTCGATCTCGATATCAGCTAATGAAGTTTTCTTATAAAGGGACTTTAATATTCTCGATCTCTTTTTTTTGAAGTCCCTTTATCATTTACAGTTTAATTTTTAAATATAGAATAAAATAATAGAAATATATAGGAGCAGACAATGCAATCACAAGCCATACCAAAAAAAGGCTTTACGAAAATTTCGATTAAAATCGCTTCTCCGGACGATATTCTCGAGCGCTCCCACGGTGAAGTAACGAAACCCGAGACGATTAATTATCGCTCTTTCCGCCCGGAAAAAGACGGACTGTTCTGTGAAAAAATATTCGGTCCGGTGCGCGACTGGGAATGTGCGTGCGGTAAGTACAAGCGTATCAGATATAAGGGTATAGTCTGCGACAGATGCGGCGTCGAAGTAACGCAAAAATCCGTTCGTCGCGAAAGAATGGGGCACATTATGCTTGCCGTTCCGGTAGTGCATATTTGGTTTCTCCGTTCTCTGCCAAGCAAAATCGCCGGTATCCTCGGAATGCCAACCAAAGATGTCGAGCGTATCGTATATTATGAATCTTATGTAGTCGTACAGCCGGGCAATACCGGTCTTATGCAGAGAGATTTGCTGACAGAAGATCAGTATCTCGACGTGTTGGACGGTCTTTCGAAAGAAGAGCGCGAGATGGACGAAGACAACCCGAATAAATTTATTGCCGGCATCGGTGCGGAAGCAATCAAAGAATTGCTCAAACGCGTCGACGTCGAAGAACTATATTATGACTTGAAGAAAGTCCTGAAAGAGGAAACTTCGCAGCAGAAAAAAGCCGAACTTTTGAAACGCTTGCGCATCCTCGATGCCTTTACTCATCGCGAAGATACCACAATCGAAAACCGTCCGGAATGGATGGTACTCGACGTAGTGCCGGTTACTCCGCCGGACTTGCGCCCACTTATTCCGCTCGAGGGCGGACGGTTCGCAACTTCGGATCTGAATGACCTCTATCGCCGCGTGATTATCCGCAATAACCGCTTGAAACGTCTTATCGACATTAAAGCGCCGGAAGTAATCTTGAGAAACGAAAAACGTATGCTACAGGAGAGTGTCGATGCACTATTCGATAACTCCCGCCGTGCCGTTCGCGCCGAAAGTCAGCGCGCTCTGAAGTCTCTCGCCGATACACTTAAAGGCAAAACCGGACGTTTCCGCCAGAACCTGCTCGGTAAGCGCGTGGATTATTCCGGACGTTCCGTAATCGTCGTCGGACCGGAACTTCACCTCTTTGAGTGCGGTCTGCCGAAAGATATGGCTGTCGAACTCTTCAAGCCGTTCATTATCAGAAAATTAATCGAGCGCGGAATGGTTAAAACCGTGAAATCCGCGAAAAAACTCGTCGAGAAAAAAACCGATGAAGTATGGGATATTCTCGAAAGCGTAATCGACGGACACCCGATCATGCTGAACCGTGCTCCGACATTGCACCGCCTCGGTATTCAGGCATTCCAGCCGCGATTAATCGAGGGAAAAGCAATCCAACTCCACCCGCTCGTATGTACGGCATTTAACGCCGATTTCGATGGTGATCAGATGGCAGTGCATTTGCCGATTTCTTACGAAGCACAGCTTGAGGCTCTCCTTTTGATGCTCGCTCCGCATAACATTATGCACACGCAGAACGGCGACCCGATCGCCGTACCGAGCCAGGACATGGTACTCGGTATCTATTATATCACTAAACTCCGCAAAGGCGCGAAGGGCGAAGGTAAGACTTTCGCAAGCTTCAATGACGTAATTTGCGCACTCGCCGAAGAAGTGGTAGACCTGCACGCGAAAATCAAAGTCCGCGTTGCTCCGGGCAAATATCTCGAAACCGGTGTAGGACGCGTAATATTTAACCAAATTGTTCCAGAAGAACTTGGATATCTGAACGAGTTATTCACCAAAAAACGCCTGAGACAAATTATCGGTATATGCTTCCGCAAAGCCGGACTAGCGAAAACCGTGAAATTCCTCGACGATATGAAAAACATGGGTTACTATTATGCAACTCTCGGCGGCTTGAGCGTAAGTATTCACGAAGTAATTATCCCGGCAGAAAAAGCACAGATTATCGCAAATTCAAACAAGAAAGTTGACGAAATCGAATTCGCTTATCAAAACGGTGTAATCTCCGCAGGCGAGCGCACAAACAAAATTATCGATACATGGAGCACCGCGACAAACAGAGTAGCGGATAAACTCTATAACGACATGGCAAAAGACAACGGCGGATTTAACCCGTTCTGGATGATGCTCGACAGCCAAGCCCGCGGTTCTAAGGAGCAGATTCGTCAGCTCGCCGGCATGCGCGGTCTTATGGCTAAACCGAAAAAATCTCTCTCCGGCTCTACCGGCGAACTTATCGAAAACCCGATTATCTCTAACTTTAAAGAGGGACTTTCGATAATGGAGTATTTTATTTCTACTCACGGTGCGCGTAAAGGTCTTGCCGATACAGCATTGAAGACAGCAGATGCAGGATATTTGACACGCCGTTTGCACGACGTTGCACAAGATTTGATTATCACGGACCACGACTGCGGCACAATCCGCGGCGTAGAAATGACTGCAATCAAAGAGGGCGAGGAAGTCAAAGAATCTCTCCGCGACAGAATCCTCGGACGCGTTGCATTAGTCGATGTCATCGATAACATCACAGATGAATTGCTCTGCAAAGCAGGCGAACTCATCGACGAAGATATTGCAGAAAGAATCGAACAATCCACAGTCGAATCCGTCCTGATTCGCTCGGTATTGACTTGCGAAAGCCGCCGCGGCGTATGTGCAAAGTGCTACGGTCGCAACCTCGCAACCGGCAAATTGGTCGATACCGGCGAAGCCGTCGGTACAATCGCTTCGCAGTCAATCGGCGAGCCGGGTACGCAGCTTACACTTCGTACATTCCACACCGGTGGTACTGCGGCACTCGTAACTTCGCAATCTGCAGTAAGCGCGAAATTCGAAGGTCAATTGCAATTCGAAAATATTCGTTTCGTAACATTCGAAGGCGACGAAGACACAACTACTCTCGTAACTTCGCGTAGCGGTATTATTAACGTAATCGAACCGGAAACCAACCGAATCCTTACTAAATACGACGTAATTTATGGTGCCGAACTCAAAGTTCACGATGGCGATGTAGTTAAAAAAGGTCAGGTCATTTACGAATGGGATCCGTATAACTCGTCGATTATCGCAGAGGTACAGGGACGCGTCAAATATCGCGATTTGATCAATAACGTAACTTATCGCGAAGTAAATGATGAGCAGACAGGTCACGTTTCGAAAATCGTAATCGAGAGCCGCGATAAAACAAAATCGCCGGCAATCGAAATCTGGGACGACAACAATAATATACTCAAGACATACAACATTCCGGCGAAAGCCCAGATCCGCGTAGACGATGACGATTATGTCGGAATCGGTTCTGCCCTCGTGAAAATTCCGCGAGACATGGGTCGTACCCGCGATATTACCGGCGGTCTGCCGCGCGTAACCGAGCTGTTCGAAGCCCGCGCTCCGCAAATGCCGGCAGTTGTAACCGATATCGACGGTATAGTATCGTTCGATCGCCCGAAGAGAAACCAAAGAATCCTGGTCGTAACGTCAGTCGATGAAAAAACCCGCATCGAATATGCCGTTCCGGTCGGAAAATATATCTTGGTACAGGAGGACGACTTCGTCCGTGCCGGCGACCGCTTGACCGAAGGCTCGATTAACCCGCATGATATTATCCGCATCAAAGGTCCGCACGCCGTGCAGGAATACTTGGTAAATGAGATTCAGGAGGTTTATCGTATGCAGGGCGTTAAGCTGAACGATAAGCACATTGAAGTAATCGTTCGCCAAATGTTGCAGAAAGTAACAATCGTCGACAGCGGCGACTCGAGATTTATCGAGAACGACAATGTCGATAAAATTAAATTCATAGATGAAAACGACAAGCTGAAATCGCAAGTCGTCGTAATCGAAAAAGGCGACAGCAAGTGCAAAGAGGGTGCAATTTATCAGCGAAAGAAAATCCGCGACATAAACGTCGCTTTGCGCAAAGCCGGCAAGGCAATGTGCGAAGTTCGCCCCGCAGAGCCTGCAACCGCCGAGCCATTGCTCCTGGGAATTACTCAGGCATCTTTGACGACAGAGAGCTGGCTTAGTGCAGCATCGTTCCAGGAGACTACCCGCGTACTCAGCGACGCGTCTATTGCTTCGAAGATCGATCACTTAAGCGGTCTGAAAGAAAACATCATTATCGGTCAGTTAATTCCGGCCGGAACCGGTCTTCGCCAATACCGCGATATGCACGTAACCAGCGAAATCGGAAACATTTTCGGCAAATATTCCCGTGTAAAACCCGAATTTGACAAAGCCGAACTCGCAAATGCGGGAGCTGATGCATAAACAGTTCATATAGTTTATATAATTAAAGGCTGCGGACTTAATTACGTAGTGTAAATAATGAAGCAGCCTATTTTAAGCAAGTTTTTAATATATATATAAAGAAAATAGTATCCCATGATTGACATTGCAAATTTACGCAATATTGGTATTGCCGCACACATTGATTCCGGCAAAACAACTTTAAGCGAGAGAATCCTGTTTTATACAGG
>JAQUZU010000196.1 GCA_028691175.1 Candidatus Kapaibacterium sp.
CCGGCGGGAACAGTTTCGCTGTATTGCTCATAAACTTTTTCCAAATCAAGGTTTGCATCTAATATGCGGTTTTTCGCAGAGTTTATGTTTTTCCCGACTAAATACGGAATTTTTACCGAGTCTCCGCTGTGAATTATGAACGGCAAAAGCCATGAATCGAGAATGAACAAAATCGCAAAAAGACCGCCGAAAAACCAGCCCGAGATTTGAAAATATGGTTTCGATTTATCCCAATTAAGGGCAGAGCGTATATTCATTATATATTATTCCAAATTACAAATTTCATAACTACAAATTTAACGATTTTTTTCAAAACAACAAAGAATAGATTGATAAGTGTTGTCAAATTGCAGGTTATGATGTACGTAAAACTCATTTTTATTAAATAATACTTCAATTTGCAAAAGTTCCTTAGTAACAATAAATATTTTCTTCTTGCTTATTTCGCCGGAAAAGTGTATTTTTGTGAATAATATTGTGCAATCTTATGAAGTATAATATCTATGACACTGCAAAACTATACGCTTGTAGTCATCGAAGATGACCCGCTGGTAAATATGACGGTGAAGGAAATTCTGGCTTCGAAATATGCTCGTGTCCATGCATTTTTAGACGCGAATCAAGCTTTGAATGAAATTAATGATGTGAATCCGGATCTTATCCTCCTCGATATATTTCTGGGGCACTTTAACGGTCTGGATATACTCGAAAATTTGCGCAATCAGGGGTGCGCAACTCCGGTGATTATTATGACGGCGTTTTCGGATATTAAAATGGCTGTCCGCGCGATGAAGCTTGGAGCGGAAGACTTTATTATTAAGCCGTTGGACTTAGAGCAGTTAGAAGTATCGGTCGAACGCTCTTTGCGAAATTATGATCTCCGCCGGCAGGTTGACCTCCTCAGCGAAAAACTCAAAGAAGAGGTGCCAAGCGAGATTATCGGCAATTCCGAAGGAATTATGAGAGCACTCGAAATGGGAAAAATTGTTGCCTCGGCCGACGACACAACCGTGCTGATTCTCGGAGAATCGGGGACAGGTAAGGAACTTCTCGCACGATATATCCACGATAATTCTTCGCGTGCAAAGGGACCGTTTGTAACGCTGAACTGCGGTGCAATTCCGCGCGAATTGGCGGAAAACGAACTCTTCGGCTATGAGCGCGGTGCATTTACCGGTGCAACAGAAAAAGTAAAAACCGGAAAATTTGAGCAGGCACAGCGTGGGACGATTTTGCTGGACGAAATTGCCGAGTTAAGCCTGGAATTACAGGTGAAACTGCTCCGCGTACTGCAAGAACGCAGTTTCTATCGCTTGGGCGGTTCGAAGGAAATCAGCGTCGATGTGCGTGTAATTGCCTCTACAAACAAGGACTTAGAAAAACTTGTAGAAGAGGAAAAGTTTCGCGAGGATTTGTTCTATCGCTTGAATGTTGCGAGAATGATTCTTCCGCCACTTCGTGAACGTGGTGATGATATTATTACTTTGGCGACTTCGTTTGTGAATACATTTAATAAAAAGTTCGGTAAAAGTATCAAAGGATTTACGCCCGAAGCAGTCGATATTATGAAAAATTACGGCTGGAAGGGAAATATTCGCGAATTGCGAAATGTAATCGAGCGAATAGTTTTGCTGGAATCGGACGAATTAATTTCGAAAAATTCGCTTAGTTTCCTCAAAATGAGTTCGAATTCGCATGTTTCGTCCGTTGCACCTGTGCCGGTCTCGCAATCCGCAAATTCAAATGTATCCGCAAGTACTCAGGCAGAAGAAAAACCGGTGAAACTCGAAGCCGGAGAGCATGTTTTGAAAATTTCTGATACCGGAGTTACAATGGCGTCCGTAACTAAAGATTTAATTTTGCAAACATTAGAAATTACCAGTGGAAATCAGATTAAAGCGGCGAAATTATTGGGAATTTCGCGTGCAAAATTGCGCTATCGCTTGGAGCAGTTGGGAATAAACCTCACGACAAAAGCCGGAAGTTAATTCATTAATTTGATTAGTAAATTCTGAAGAACGGCTTTTCCGCCGGTTGCACCGGTCTTAAGTGCTTCGTCGGCCTCGCAAAGGTACGTGAAGGAACGATCTATTCGGGCGATTCCGTAGCGTTGCAGCGAAACGACGTAATCATTTAAATAGTATGGAGTTACACCGATTTTTTTCGCAATTTCGAGTTTGTTTGATTCGTTTACTTGTCCTAATTCGGATAATCGCCAGGTCGCTGTGAAATATTTTGTTAATATAGCTAAAATCAACATTTCGGCACGCTCTACGGCGAGTATGTTTTGCAGTATATCGAGGCTTTTCGAAAGATCCTTTTGTCCTACGGCTTTTGATAATTCAAATACATTGAATTGACGCGATGTTCCGATTGTAGCGATTGCGTCGTCGTCCGATATATTCGGTTTCTCCAGCACGTATAGTAATAATTTGTCAATTTCGTTGCTTAAATCGCGCAAAGTCGGTGTCGTCTGCGAAATCAATATTTCCAGTCCTTTGCTCGAGATTGTCTTGCCGTGCTCCTTCAAGCGGTTTTTAACCCAGCCTGCGAAAGTATTTTCCCATACTTTCGGAAATTCAATCCATTCGTGTTTGGATAATATTATGTCAAACGGAAACTTTGCCGCACCAAAGTTTTTCTTTTTCGATATCCCTTTCAAACTATCAAGCTTAGCTGTTAGTACTAAAAAAGTAGATGGTTGCGGAGATTGAAGATATTTATAGAGTGGAGTTTG
>JAQUZU010000052.1 GCA_028691175.1 Candidatus Kapaibacterium sp.
TGTAAAGTAATTTCCGTTATATACAACACCCATTTTATCGGTTTCTTTATAACGTACGCGTATTTGATGATCGTGTATTATTCTATCCATAGTGTCTCGGATTGTTCAAAAAAGTATGTTAACGTTTTTTTTCGTAAAATGTTGCATTTATATGCAAAAAACGGGAAACTCGAATTGTTCGTTCGAGTTTCCCGCATAATAAATCCGAGAAAACTTATAGTAATTCTTTAAGTTTGTCTTCGAGTTGTGTTTTCGGAACTGCACCGATAACGGTGTCTACTAATTCGCCGCCCTTGAAGTACAGTACAGTCGGAATTGAGCGAATGCCGTATTTCATCGCGATATTCTGGTTGTTATCCACGTCGACTTTGCCTACGCGGGCTTTGCCGGCATATTCTTTAGCGATTTCTTCGATATACGGAGTAATCATTCTGCAAGGACCGCACCATGTAGCCCAAAAATCGAGAACTACAGGAACATCAGATTTAAGCACATCTTCTTCAAAAGTGGCATCGGTTACTTGTAATACGTTTTCTGCCATTATATTTTCCTTTAAATTATTTTGTGAATATATTTTCTTTTTTTGCTTTTACCAATAATAAGAAACGGGAAAAGTGTTCAAATATTTGATTTATGTATTATTTTTTAATAAAATTCTTTTTAATGTCGTAATTCTTGCCAACTATTCTGATAAAGTAACTGCCGGCGGAGAGTTCTGCGATGTTAAATTTGCCTTCGTTTCCGTTGCTCAGGTCGAATTTGTCGCTCATGAGCACGCGTCCGGAGTTGTCGAAAAGTTCCACCGGTACAAGCCCGAGATTTTCGTCAACACGGAAGCGGACTTCGCCGATTGTCGGGTTTGGATAAAGTCGGAGAAGGTTGTCTGTCTGCATGTCCTCGACTGAAGTAATCGCGCCGATACTGAATGAATATGTCAGGCGGTAACCGAAGTCCGGCTGGAAGACTTTTGCGGTCGTGCCGTCCGGAGCAAGCATTTTGAGCGAGCCGCTTCCCATCTCCGAAACTGCCCAGTAACTGATGCCTATTTGCTCGTCGCTGATGATTTCCATCGTGTAGCAGCCATCAGGCAGGTCGAGAACGTCTCGATATGAAACACTGTTGTTAATGTTGGAGCGGTTAACGACGATGTTTCCGGACATGTCTTTTACTGTCATGTGAATTGTTGAAGCGTAATTTGTCGGTGCGGTCAAAACTAGAGTGCAGCCTTTTTCATAGATGTCCGGCAATTCGAAATCTGTGGTCATTCCGTCGTTGTCGGCGTACTGATCTGTGCCGCCGTTCGGTTCGGATATTTTGACGGAGAATTTCTTCTCTGCCGCCGGATACCAGAAGTCGGCTGTAATCGGCAGTTCTACCGTGTCTTTCAGGTTTGCTCCGAGCGAGCCTGTCCAAGTATATTCGCGGTCGGTTTTGCCGGCGATTCCGTATTCGAATTTCAGCGAAGTGAGGTCGCTCGAGCCGTTATTGCGGATAATGATTTTCGGGCCTACGCAAATAGGATTTACGCGCGAATACAGCGGGAAGTTGTTCGGCGAGATTACGTCAACGATTTCGGCGTCGAGGTCGTGATTTTGTGCCCCGTATTCGAAGACCTGCATTGCGACGATATAATTTCCGGTGCCCATGCCCTGATTGTCGCTCGGAACAGGCGTGATACTATAGTCGAACCAAACGTCGTCGTAATTAGAATATTCCGGCAACTCAAAGTCGAAATCTTTGACAACATCGCCCGGACACCAGCCCTCGCGCGATCCCGGCCAGGTTCCGCCCTGCGGAAATACCGGATTAAGAGCGCAGTCGTATTCTTGCCAGACGTGCCATTTATGTTCTTTTTCTTCGGTTGTGATTGTATGCGTATTGTCTTTCCATTCGCAGCAATGCGGAAAAGACCCGTCGTTGCTCTGATGCCCGTGCCCGGTAAGGCGGGTTTTGAGTTTCAATTGTCGGGTTTCCGGCTGCTTAACGAGAGAAGTTTCCCTCAAAACAATATCGCTCGCCCTGTCGCGGTAGTCCATGCTGCGATAGCTGCCCCATATTTCGGTCATTTTAACGACATCTCTCGGCGGAATTCCCTCGTAGAAGTCAAAACTTACGTCGATGAGTTCCTGCAAATTTCCGGCAGAAAAAGTTACGTCGCCATGCAGGTATGGTTCGTAGTCCGTAACATCATATTTCCAGGTGAAGCCGTCCGGACCGAGGTCAAGTCCCTTGCCGTACGGCGTGATGAAACGTCCGATTTCGATTTCTTCGATGAGTGGCTCGCTTGCAGTTTGATATGCGAGATCTTCGTTTGTTACTTCGCCCTCTTTTTCAATTGCCTGAGAATTTCCCTCGCTTATAGTGCCATCTGCAGCGTAGTATTGATTATCGCCGGCGAGTAATACTTTCTGAATAGATTTAATTACCGGTGCGTGGTCTGTGATTTCAAATTCAGCGAGCGATACAGGATGCAGATATTCCGTATAATCGCACCCGAGAGTGCAATCTTCGCGAGTAAATTCTCCTGAAATCAGCGAAATTGCCGGAACTGTAGTGCTGCTTGAGGTAATCGGATTATCGACGGCTGCGACTTGGCAAACGCCCGGAAAACCAAACATCGCACCGTCGTTATGATTCGGACTGCTGTCCTTGACAGTTATGTCGTCGATGTCCTGAAATGTATAATTTAACAGCAAATTATCGTAGCTCGGGTGCTCCGAGGTAAGGAATTTATTGCTCCAAGTAGCGATTTCTTCTTCCGGCAAAGTTTTGTCCCAAATTCTGACGTCGAAAATTCCGGCATCTACGCACGCACTATTCCATTCGAGCGACGAAACAGTGAAAGGTTCGGTTCCGCCGGCCGTGTAATTCGGCAAAATTCCGGTATAAGTAGTGGTTGCCGGCTGTCCGTTGATGAAAATCTTTAATTTGTCGGAGTTATTTTCCTGCGTCCCGTCGTAAGTAACTGCGATATGTGCCCATTCGCCGAGCGTCAATGCACCGGATACTTTACCGTATGAGTTCATGCCGTTGCGGATCATGAAGTAAAGATCGCCCTGTGTGTCGCCGGTTTCGAAATGCAGTTGGTCGCCGATACCCATGATTTTCGCCCAGTTTTTCCACGAATCAATTCGTACAAAGGCTTCCATGGTGAAGTGGGTAACGTTTTTCAGGAGGTCGGGATTATTCGAATATACGTAGTCGTTTGTGCCGTCGAACTTCAGTATTTTTGGCGTGTTTTGCCCGAAGAAAGCATTTCCGGAAAAGCCGGAGCCGACTAATTCGGCTGTTTCGCTCGAGAAGCCGTCCGCCGAAATTTCGATCACCAGCGAGTTGCGGTTTTTAGTTGCGAAGTCTTCGAAAAAGTCAACTATGCCGAGCCCGTCCGCCGGACATTCATAGTCGCCCTCGAAGAGTGTAGTCATGCCGCTTCTGTATCCGGTAAAATCGGGAGTTGTGGTATTCAGCATTTTGACTTTTAGATTTTTGAGGACAGCGCCACCGGCGTTGTTGAACATTAGTTGCATTCTGCCAAAGGTTTTCGACATCAGGTCTTTGTCTCTGAGTTCGCTAAACGGAATCATAACCTGAAGACGGAACGGCTGCGTTCCGCGGGCGATTACTTCGTCGCTGCCGGTAAATGCCGCGATAGTTTCCGGACTGCCGCCGTCGCTTGTGATGCGTTTTCCGGAGATTGTAGTGCGTCCGGTTCTTGTAATTGAAGAGGCTTCGGGATTGTATGCGGCATATTCAAGTTTGTCCGCTGTGCTCGCACCGAGCATGTATTTGCGGTGAGTTCGGGCGTAAGATGTGTCGCGTCCGGTGTTGTGGTGAATCACATTATATGTCAGATAATCCCATTCGCCGCAATTATATGCATCATGAGCGGTTTTAGGGTCGCATTTCAGCGTATAATTCATAATTATTTTGCGATATTTTTTGCTTGCGTCCGGAAATTGCCAAGTACCCTGACGAGTGAGAACAGAGTCGAAAGTCAGCGTCTGAATGCGCGTAACGTTGTCGTTTGCACTCAGATTTCCAATGCTGCCGCAGAGCATTGCTCCGGCAAGGATATGGAGTAGTTTTTTCTTCATAATATTTTCCGATTATATGTACATGTAATTTTTTCTTTTTGTTAATTAAAATGTAGACAGATATTCGGCAATAATATTGCACCAAAAAAAGTAACGGCAAATATTTAAAGTTTGACTCCGAAAAAATGAAACAAATTCAGTTTTTAGCGTGTGAAAATAATATTTATTTGGATATTCGAAAATATTTCCGTAATTTTGTGTTTTATATATAATAACGCATACGAAAATGCTCGAAATTTATATACAGGGACTTGGCGACGGCGTTCATGCTGTCGATGCCACTTGCAGGGCGGAAGACTTGCCGGAAATGTGTCCGGAGTTTTTCGGCGATGTCGCAGTCTGCGGTCAGATGCGGATAATCGGCAAGCGCTATTCGCTGAATTTGACGGCGAAATGCAAAGCGCTGCTAACATGCGACGTCAGCCTCGAAGAGTATGAAGAAGAAATTTCGGCGGAATTTTCGCTTGTATATCTTGCAGATGCGGAACTATATAATATGATGGATAAAGACGATATGCCGGCAGAGACTTCGTCCGGCGAACGCGTTATCTTCCCGGAAGACAAAACGATTGATATTTCGGAGGACGTTCGCGAGGAACTTTGCGTAAATTTGCCGATGAAACATGTTGCGCCACAGTATCGCGACAAAGATTTTTTCGAACTTTACCCGGAACTTAAGCCCAAGGAAACGGTCAGCGATTTTGCCGACGGAGACGAAAGATGGGCAAAATTGAAAAATTTTAAACTAAAATAAAATACGTTTCGTCTATATTAGCCGAACAATTTTTATTTAAGCTAGATTGAACGAATTAACTAATATATAATTTTTAATAGGACAATAAGTCATGCCAAATCCAAAGCGCAGACACTCGAAAACTCGTAGAGACAAGAGACGTACTCATTATAAAGGTACTGCACCATCGGTAAATCTTTGCCCGCAATGCAACGCGCCAAAGTTACCGCACAGAGCATGCCCGGAATGCGGATACTATAACGGTAGAAAAGTTCTCCAAGTAGAGGACTAAGTGTTTTCAACAAGGCAAAATGTTGAATCTTGGTACAATGTTTTGCCTTGATTTTCCTCATTAATTTTAGAATTTAATGGTGAATAATAATACAGGTAAATTGCGTATCGCACTAGATGCTATGGGTGGAGATTTTGCGCCTGAAAATGAAATTCTTGGAGCAATTGAAGCATTTAGCAGCGGTATGCTGAACAAAGACGATACGGAAATCGTTCTCATCGGCAACGAGCAAAAAATAAAAAAATGTCTCGCGGCAAATGAGGTTCATGATATGTGCTATTCGATAGTGCATGCAGATGAAGTTGTAATGATGGAAGACGATCCGACAGAAGTAATTAAAACGAAAAAAAATTCCAGTCTCTATATTGCGGCAAAAATGCAGGCAGACGGCGATGCAGACGCGTTGGTTTCTACTGCAAATACCGGTGCGGTGATGGCAATTTCGACAGTTTTACTCGGAAGAATAAAGGGCGTAAGCCGTCCGACAATCGGTACTTTCCTGCCGGGCGATTCGCCGAAGCCCGTGCTCCTCGTTGATGCCGGAGCAAATGTCGATTGCAAGCCACTGTTCCTCTATGAATTCGGAGTGATGGGCGGAATTTATGTATCGCAAATGCTTGATATAGCGAAACCAAGAATCGGACTCTTGAGCGTAGGCTCGGAGGACAAAAAAGGCAACGACGTAGTTCGTGCCGCACACCAAATGCTTAGGCAAAATCCCAATATCAATTTTATCGGAAATGTAGAGGGCGGAGACATCATGCTCGGAAAATGTGACGTCGTGGTTTGCGATGGTTTCACCGGAAATGTTGTCCTTAAATTTGCCGAAAGCATGTCGAAACTACTGAAAGTGAAATTTAAAAATTATGCTGAACGCGGACTTTCGAACAAACTCCTGATGGGCATGGCGATGCCGGCACTGAAGGATGTGTTTAAAGAGTTCAACTACGAAGAATATGGCGGAGTTCCGCTGATCGGAGTGAACGGTGTCTCGATAATCGGACACGGAAAGTCATCGCCTAAGGCTGTGAAAAATATGATATTTAAGGCGGTCGAGACCGTCCGGAGAGATGTCAATAAACATATTGGCACGGCTCTCGCAGAAGCAAATAAGTAATGCGGTTATCTCTGATTTATTTTGGGATACTTCGTAGATTAATTAACTATTTTTGAGATAAAATGACAGCAACAATAACCTCCATAGCACGGTATGTACCGCCGGAAGTGTATGATAACAAATATTTTGAGTCTTTTCTCGATACTACAGACGAGTGGATCACTCAGAGAACCGGTATCCATGAAAGACATTTTTTGAAAGAGGGCGCTACAAGCGACATGATAGTCCCCGCCGCACGTTTGTGCCTGGAAAAACGAGGACTTTCTCCGAAAGATGTAGATGCGATAATCGTCGCAACCGTAACGCCGGATCATCTCTTCCCGATTACTGCAGCGATTGTGCAAAAACAACTCGGAATCGAAAAAGTCTGGGGATTCGATATGAACGCCGCTTGCTCGAGTTTTGTGTTCGCACTCGTTACCGCATGCAAATTGGTTGAATCCGGTGTTGCAAGACGTATTCTGCTCTGTGGTGGCGATAAAATGAGCTCTATCATGGATATGCAGGACAGAAATCAGGCAGTGCTTTTCGGCGATGGTGCCGGAGTTGCCCTGATTGAACCGTCTGACGATCCGGAATGCGGACTCAGAGACTTTATGCTCAATATCGACGGCGAAGGCGAAAAATATCTGAAAATGGTAGCCGGCGGAAGTAAAAATCCTGCTTCAATCGAAACCGTTACAAGACGCGAGCACTTCATTCATCAAGAAGGACAGGCCGTTTTCAAAGCAGCCGTAAAGGGAATGGCTGATATTTCGCACGAAATCATGAACCGCAACGGAATTACTCCGGAGACCTTGCGCTGGCTCGTGCCGCATCAGGCAAACTTGCGAATCATCAATGCTACAGCCGAAAGAATGAATATCGGACCGGAAAAAGTAAAAGTCAATATTGAACGCTATGCAAATACGACAAGTGCAACTATTCCGATTTGCCTCTCCGAGCTAGTCGAAGAAAAACAACTCAAAAAAGGCGACAATATTATTATTTCGAGCTTCGGTGCGGGCTTTACCTGCGGTTCGATTTACTTCAAGTGGAATTCTAACGGATACATGGAGTAAAAATGAAAACAGCATTGCTTGCGGTCGGACAGGGCTCGCAATTTGTCGGAATGATAAAAGATTTATACGGGAAATTTCCCGCAGCAAAAAATTTAGTCGACAGAGCAGATGAAATCTTGGGCTATAAACTCAGCGAAATCTGCTTCGAAGGTCCGGCAGAAACCTTGAAAGAGACACGCTATACGCAGCCGGCTTTATTTTTGCATTCGGCAGTTGTAACTGACTTGATCAGAGAAAAAATTCAATTTGACGCTGTCGCCGGACACTCCGTCGGCGAATACGCCGCACTTTATGGCGCAGGCGTTCTCGATTTTGAATCGGCACTCAAATTGGTCGCTTTGCGCGGCAAACTAATGTTTAACGCGGGCGAATATGCTCCGGGAACAATGTTTGCGGTTATCGGCGGCGAACAGGCAGATGTAGAAAATCTTTGCGAAAAACTAACCCTCGAAGGCAATGGCAACGTGGTAGTTCCGGCAAATTATAACTCTCCGGGGCAAATCGTCGTCTCCGGATCTGCGGAATATCTTCGCGAGAAAGCCCCTGAATTTAAAAAGGTTGGCGCGAAAATCGTCAAAGAACTCGTTGTTAGCGGTGCATTTCATTCTCCGCTTATGCTTCCGGCAAAGGAAGAACTCGCGAAAGCGATTCACGACGCGAAATTCTGCGACGCAAAAGTTCCGGTTTATTCGAATGTCTATGCAAAGGCTCTGACAAATGCGGACGAAATCAAAGAAGCATTGATTGCGCAGCTGACTTCTCCGGTAAAATGGACACAGTCTATTCTTGAAATGGAGAGCGACGGCATCGAAAGATTTATCGAAGTTGGTCCGGGCAAGGTTTTGCAGGGATTGGTTAAGCGAATTTTGCCGAATTCGAAAATCGAAGGGTTCGGCTCGGAAAGCGAATTGACGGAAGTTCCGGCATAATTGCCCGAAAAATGCGGTATTTCCGCAATAAGTAAATTTTTGAAAATTACAAACGAGAAACACAGATGGAAAAGACATTAGAAGGACAAGTTGCAATCGTAACCGGTGGCTGCAGAGGTATCGGCAAAGCGATTACCGAACTTTTTCTGAATCGTGGTGCAAAAGTATATGCATTGGATTACGTTTTGCCGGAAAACGGCAGCGACTATATTGAAGATGCGTCGCTCCGCCCGAATGTAAAATGTGTCCAAGTAGATGTTACGAACTCGGACTCGGTAACGGCTGCAGTCGAAAGCGTTATTAAAGATGCCGGCAGAATCGATATCTTGGTAAATAACGCCGGAATTACTCGCGACACGCTGGTTTTGCGCATGAGTGAGCAAGACTGGGACGCTGTACTCGGTACGAACCTGAAGGGCGCATTCCTCTGCTCAAAAGCCGTAATCAAACAGATGATGGGGCAGCGATATGGCAGAATCGTAAATATGGGCTCGATTATCGGCATTATCGGCAATACCGGTCAGGCAAATTATTCTGCTTCAAAAGCCGGCTTAATCGGCTTAACGAAGTCTTTTGCGAAAGAATTCGGCAGCAGAAATATTTTGGTTAATCTGGTCGCTCCCGGATATGTAATTACTCCGATGACAGAGAAACTGACCGATGAACAAAAAGCCGAATACGTGAAAAATGTTCCGCTGAGACGCGGCGCGCATCCAAGCGATATCGCAAATGCAGTTTATTTCTTTACGTCTAAAGAAGCAAGTTATATTACTGGACAAGTCCTCCAGGTAGATGGCGGACTCGCAATGTAAGAAAAAAATAATTCAAAATAAATGTTCAACAATTAATACAAAAGGTGCTATAATGGCAGAAGATTTAAGAAAAAAAGTTACCGAAATTATCGTCAAAAAACTCGGCGTTGAAGAATCACAAGTAACTGAAACAGCAAACTTTACCAAAGATCTTGGTGCTGATTCTCTTGATACAGTAGAACTTATCATGGAACTTGAGAATGAATTCGATATTTCTATCGAAGAATCAGAAGCAGGTTCAATCCAGACTGTAGCAGACGTTATCAAGTTTATCGAAGCTAAAAAAGCATAACACATACATCTGCAAATCGCAGATTTCGGTTGTCGCTCCCGGTCCTCGGGGGCGACTTCCGTAGTTAATATGAAGCCGAAATCGGCTTTAAAATTTAGAAAATAAATCACAAAAGATATGTCAAAATACAATTTCCCAAGAGTAGTCGTAACCGGCATGGGTGCACTTACTCCAATAGGTAATAACGTTGATGAATTCTGGCAGGGCCTGATCGAAGGACGTAATGGCTGTGACATGCTGACAGGATTTGATACAACAAACTTTGTAACAAAATTCGGCTGCGAAGTAAAAAACTTTGACCCGCTTCAATACGTAAATCGCAAAGAAGTCCAGCGTATGGATAAATTCACGATTTTTGCTATGGCTGCTGCCGAAATGTGTATGCAACATTCTAAACTTGACCTGAGCAAAACCGACCTTGAACGTTGCGGCGTAATTGTCGGCTCCGGTATCGGTGGAATGGAAACTTACGAGAAGCAGCATGCGGGATTGCTCGCTCGCAACGGCGATCCGTCGAAAATTTCCCCGTTCTTTATTCCGATGTTGATTCTGGATATTATGCCGGGGCATATTGCCATTAAATACGGCTTTAAAGGCGTGAATTACGCGACAGTGTCGGCTTGCTCGACATCTACTCATGCAATTGCCAATGCGGTTGTGCATATTCAGCGCGGCGATGCGGACGTAATCCTGACCGGCGGTTCGGAAGCCGTTTTGACTCCGATGGGCGTCGGCGGATTTAATGCGTTGAAAGCGCTATCTACCCGCAATGACGACCCGAAAACTGCGTCCAGACCGTTCGACAAAGACCGCGACGGATTCGTTATGGGCGAAGGTGCCGGCATTCTGATGCTCGAAAATCTCGACCATGCACTTGCACGTAATGCAACCATTTATGCGGAAATCGCAGGCGTCGGCTTGACCGATGACGCATTCCACATTACGCAACCGGCAGCCAACGGCGAAGGTGCGGCACGCAGCATGAAAACTGCAATCAAAGACGCAGGACTGAAGCCGGAAGATGTTGATTACATCAACGCGCACGGCACTTCGACTCCGCCGAACGATATAAATGAAACTGCAGCCATTAAGACTGTATTCGGCGAACACGCGTACAAGATGAATATTAGCTCGACTAAGTCTATGACCGGACACTTGCTCGGCGCAACCGGCGCAATCGAAGCCATTGCTACGATTAAGGCAATAGAAAACAGCATTGTGCCGCCGACGATTAATCTATTCGAGGCAGACGAAAAATGCGACCTCAATTATACTCCGATGAAACCGGTAAAAAGAAATATTGACGTTGCATTGTCTAATACGTTCGGATTCGGCGGGCATAACGCAACTTTGTGTATCAAGAAATATAAAGCATAAGAATTATATTATAGATGGTGAAGTGAAAGAATTTTTCGAAAATTTCTATTCCGGACTCAAACATTATACAGGGCTGAATAAAATCAGCCCTTTAAAAAAACGTTCGCCGAAGGCAAATCTCTCGGATACATTTCCGAAAATGGGAATTCTGACTCCGGAACTGAAAACCCGCCTCGAAGAAGTCCTGAAGACCAAAATTGTCGGCGTGGAATATTTTGAGCAGGCGCTCACGCACCGCTCGTATCTGCAGATTGCGACTAATCCGAAGCTGTTTTCAAACGAACGTCTCGAATTTCTCGGCGACGCCGTGCTCGGCATGGTTGTCGGCGAGTATCTTTTTACGCTCTATACGGAAATTCCTGAGGGCGACCTCACGAAACTTCGCTCACGATTGGTCAATAAAGGCATCCTCGCGGCAGTTGCAAAGCAACTCGGCATAGATACTTTCATGCTGATGAGCTTTGGTGCGGCAAAATCTCTCGAAGCCGGTAGCGATTCAATTCTCGGCGACGCGATGGAGGCAATTATTGCGGCGATTTATATCGATACGGGCATCGAGGCGACTCGCTCGTTTATCATCGATACGATGTTGCCGTATTTGCTGACTTATGAAAAAAAGGAAGAGGAAAATTACAAAAGTATCCTCCTCGAAAAAGTTCAGGCAAAAGGTATGAACCACCCGATTTATGAAGTTCTGGAAGCGACCGGACCCGACCACGACAAAGTTTTCCGCATTAGTGTCAGCGTCGATGGAAGGGCAATTGCAATCGGGGTAGGCAAGAGCAAAAAATCAGCAGAGCAAAATGCGGCAAAGCACGCAATTCCAAAGATCGACATGATGTTCGGCAAACACACGGAATAGACCGAATTTAACGTCCGAAACAGAAAGATGTGCCTAACAAAACGACTACTCGGAAATCGTCCCGAGAAAAATGTTCGGCGTCGGAACGCAGATATGCAACAGTTTCGGAAGAGATATTTGGAAAAATAAAATCTTCCCCGAGGATAACTTCAAACCGCAATTGCTTAACGGCGGCTACAACAAACGCGGAATGTATTATTACTCACTTCCCGGAAAATACGAAGACGGATATTCTCGCGTCTCGCAAGATTTTTTCTATTCCGATACATGCGATTACGATTGCTACGTGTGGTGTCGCACGGGAAAAATCCGCGACGCGAAAGTTGAAATTATAACAATTTTCGGCATTAACGGCGAAGTCGAGTGGATGCCGTTTACTCAAATCGATTCTCAAATTTGCTTTAAAATCGGGAATAGAGCGTCGGGCGCGTATCGTTGCCGTGCGGAGTATAAAACGGAATCCGGACGGCACGTCAAAGAGTGCGGATTTGTCGTGAAATAGTCCCCGGAAAGCGAAAAATCTTCTGCATAATACAAAATATTATTCGTATCTTTGCACATTAAAATTAATGTAATTAGTACTATAATAAAGGAATTTGTATGAGTATTTCAAGACTTATTATTTCGTTTGCCGCCGTTGCCATGCTGCTGATTGCATGCAATAAAGGCGAAACCGACGGCGATTCAGCACCGGCTATCAAAAACCGTTTCATCTCCGATGGCGCGATCAGCA
>JAQUZU010000197.1 GCA_028691175.1 Candidatus Kapaibacterium sp.
ATAATCGTCAAAAATAGTAAAACATTTAGGAAATTCCAAGATGTTTTTCAAAAAAAATATAAAATAAAATAATATTATTAAAATATTTGTTTTTTTGAAATAAAAGTGTTAAGTTGCTTACAATTGAAAGTAAATAATATGGTAAACAGTTGAATAACATTTGGATCTTTAAAGAAGAGGCTGATGAAAGAACAATCGACATATTAGAAAAGAAGCTGGAAATACCCAGGAGTTTAGCGAACGTCTTGGTATCGAGAGGTATTAGGACTATTGAGCAAGCAAGGGCTTTTTTTGATTTCGATACACGCGGAATTAACGATCCTTTTCTTATGCACGATATGCAGAAAGCTGTAGATCGTCTGCTTCTTGCAGTAAAAAATCATGAACTCGTATGGGTGCACGGCGATTACGATGTCGACGGTACTTCAAGTACAGCTATGATGACGCAGTTCCTTCGTGAAATCGGAGGAAGTGCAGAATATTATATCCCGGATAGATTCCTCGAGGGATATGGCTTGTCGGTCTATAGCATGGATAAAGCGAAAGCCGCAGGCGCCACCATTGTGGTATCCGTGGATGTGGGTATCACATCTATTGAACCCCTGAAATATGCAAAAGAAATTGGTATCGATACTATAGTATGCGATCACCACGAACCATGTAGCGATGTTCCGGATGCTTTTGCAATTCTGGACCCGCTAAAACCGGGTTGCAATTATCCGTTTAAATATCTTGCCGCAACGGGAGTAACCTTTAAGTTGGTGCAGGCAATGGCTACCACGATAGGAAAGCCCGAACTTGCCCATAAATATTTGGATTATGTCGCAATTGCTTCTGCCGCGGATATGGTGCCGTTGGTCGGCGAAAACCGCATAATGACTAAAATGGGGCTTGATATAATAAACTCGAAGCCACGCCCCGGACTCAAAGGGCTGATTGATTGTACCGGAATGAAAATGGGCTGCATCAACACGTCGAGCATAATTTACGGCTTGGCTCCGCTGATAAACGCCGCCGGCAGGCTTGGTGATGCGAAACGTTCTGTTAAAATGATGTTACAAAGTGATCCCGTAGATGCCTTCCGAATTGCTCAAAAGTTGGAGCGCGAAAATATTCGTCGTCGTGCAATTGACGAGCAAACCTTCGAAGAAACCATTCAAATGGCTGATAAAATTATTGCCGAAGAGGAAACTCGCGGGCTTGTTCTGCATGCTCCGCATTGGCATGCCGGTGTAATCGGAATAGTTGCGTCTCGCTTGGTGGATCGTTATCACATGCCGACTGTCCTGCTGACTTCTATCGATCATGTAGCGAAAGGTTCGGCTCGCTCGCCGAGCAATTACGATATTCATGCGGCACTTAAATCTTGCGAATATTTGCTCGATGAATATGGCGGGCATAAGCATGCCGCTGGTTTGTCGTTACAGGAAAATAAAGTCGCGGAGTTCCGTAGGCAATTTAATCGTTTGGCAATCGAAAAACTGTCTAAAACGACTACTACGCCGGAAATTGTTATCGACGCCGAACTGAAACTTAACGAACTCTCGCCGACATTTATTGCTATGCTGCAAAAGTTTGCTCCGTTTGGCTATGAAAATCATAAGCCATACTTTTATTCGAAAGGTGTTACTCTGGCGAACGGAGTAAAAGTTGTCGGAAGTAATCACCTGAAGTTCCGTGCGTATCAGTCGCACTTTGTTATTGATGCAATCGGTTATAACTTGGGACATAAAATTGATGTATGCAGTGGTGGCAAGCCGTTCTCGATTGTATATAACATCGAAGAAAGTAATTACAACGGGCACAGCATAATTCAGTTGCGAATCAAAGATTTGAGAAACGAAAATGAATGATAAAGCAAAGTATTATATAGATATACTAACTTCGGCATATTCATCTGAATATGCCGATTTGCGTTTAGCGTATTTCGCCGTTTACGGGGTTTTTGCCGAGTTGCTCGGAGATGTACTACAGGGTGAAAAACAGGCGTTTTTCTCTGATTATTCGAAAATAGAATATGTTATCAATCAAAAAAAATTAGATGACGAACTCGTTCATAATTTGCATACAATACGCTATTATACCTCGAAAATCCGTCGCAAGCGGAAATTTAAAATCACGCAGAATGAAATCAACCTTCTGGCAAAAGTAGTAACCGAACTTTGTTTTGCGTATTATGGCGAATATGAAAACGAGTTTGTCTGCAAGATCAGGAAGCTATATACGAGGACAATTCCATACGAACAGGAACGTCTGCCGGATGTTGCGTTAGAGGATTTTATGTCGTGCGTCGTTATGGATAAATTCTCGGACGAAGCGAACCCTGAGGAGAAATTCCTCGTCGTCAAAACTCCCGAAAACGAGCAGGTTACCGTGCGACTTTCGCATTCGTGGGAGTACATGTTTCCGGTGCTGAAGTGCGGAAACAACCTGAATATTCTGCAAGTATTTCGGCTGGACGAAGTGAATTTTGCCATGCGGAAAGAATCGTTGTTGGTGCTCGAGCCAGATGTTTTGCTTGATGTTACCGATCTCGCGAGTTGCTTTTCCGATAAAGATTATGATTACCGGACTTTTTTTGTAAATCAGTTTGCGGTGGGCGAGGTTTCGGCTAAAATGTTTGTCGGAAATCTGGTGAATTTTATTTTCGATGAATTAATAATCAATATTGATGCTGATTTTAACGAAATTTATGAGCG
>JAQUZU010000198.1 GCA_028691175.1 Candidatus Kapaibacterium sp.
CTTCTTCGCCGACTGCGACTGCAATATTCGAAAGCCCGACCGGACCGCCCTTGAATTTTTCGATTATCGAGAGAATAATCCGTTTGTCCATTTCGTCCAAACCGTATTCGTCGACTTCAAGTGCCGATAGTGCAAGTTGTGCAATTTGCAGGTTGATTTTTCCGCTTCCCTTCACGTCCGCAAAGTCGCGCGTGCGGCGAAGTAGGCGGTTTGCAATACGCGGAGTCCCACGGCTTCGGCTTGCGATTTCGATCGCACCTTCGTAGTCAATCGGTACTTTCAGAAGAGACGCACTGCGCTGGACGACCTTCGTTAGTTCTTCCGGAGTGTAGTAGTCTAAACGGCTGACCACGCCGAATCTCGAGCGAAGCGGAGCAGTCAGCAAACCCGCACGAGTGGTTGCACCGACGAGAGTGAATTTTGGCAGGCTGAGCTGAATCGAGCGTGCCGACGGACCGGAGTCAATCATAATATCGATGCGATATTCTTCCATTGCTGAATAGAGATACTCTTCGACTATAGGCGAGAGGCGGTGAATTTCGTCGATAAACAGAATGTCGCGCTCCTCCAAATTAGTCAGCAAGCCCGCGAGATCGCCAGCTTTTTCGAGAACCGGACCCGATGTAATTTTGATATTACTCTCCATTTCGCGAGAAATGATGTAACTCAATGTAGTTTTGCCAAGTCCCGGAGGTCCTGTCAGCAGTACGTGGTCGAGAGCCTCGCCGCGTTTCTTGGCGGCTTCGATGAAAATCTGCAAGTTTTGAACAATTTTTTCTTGTCCGGTGAAGTCTGCGAAATGCTTTGGGCGGAGAGCGGCTTCGAGTTCCTCCTCGTTTATTGAGTAGCCCGAGACGGGACTATCCGGTCGAAAATTTTCTTTTGCCATTATTTTTCCTTCGTTTTGTGAATTTGCATGACGGCACACCGTTGTTCGGATTTAATAAATACGCAATTTTGCGTGCAGGGAATTGCGTGCAAGCGGGGTCTTGCGGTCGGATATTTTTCGCGAAGTGAACTTGCAATGCGGACTTCGAGAGCGTGCAATGCACTTAGCGGCATGTTGCACGGCATGATTGCATCAATATCGATAAAAATTTCTTCACCACTTCGGCGGGTACGCATAGATTTGTATTCGCAGATGTAGTCGTTATTTTCGATGACGACAGACAGAAAATCAAACAAAATATGCTCCGGCAGGTTTCGATCCAGCAGATTCGAGAGGGAGACTCGCGCGTTATTAGCAGTGCGGACAAGCAAAAACGCGATGATTATCGTCGCAATGGCGGACTGCATTAAGTATTCGTCTGCATTTATGAGAATACAGAGAGAGTATGCAATGTATGCCCAGAGCACTGAAGTGTAGTCGAAATGAATTCCGCGAAGCCCGACACTTTTGCCTCCGGTAGCAAGACGGAGGTCGCTATAATTATTTTCGTCGAAGTCCGAGAAAATGATAAAATTGCGTAAGTATCTTTCTCGTATTGCACTTAAAGCTGCATTTAAAAGCATTGCTCCGGCGGAAAACGAAGTGAACAGCCGGACACTTTGTATCTCGAGGTGTGGAGGGTTTATGGCAGAGAGTAAAATCACAATTATGCCGGCACCGAGAAGCGCGAAATTCAGCACAGAGTGGAAGTCTTGATACTTGCCATAGCCGAAGTTGTATTCGAGGTCGGGAGTTGCAATTGTGCAGTTAACGGCTTTGCGGAGCAGTACAATATATGCGAAGTGTGAAATTGCCGATACTGCGAGCAAAAACATAAGTGGCTGCACGAATAGCACACAGGAAACCAGACTCACCGCCATCGCAACGGAGGCGAAGGCGAAGGCCGGACGAAGGAATTTTTGCGAGAGTTTTCCGTATTGAGGTGTGCTTGCCATAGTTAATTTGTAAACCAAGAAGGGCGGATACGTAATCCGCCCCTACGGCTTTATTGATTATCAAGCGGACTATTTTTTGTCTTCGATTTTTTCTTTTTCTTCTTTTAATTCTTGCTGAATCGCATTATATTTTGCGATGCGTTCGAGTTCTTTCTTTTGGTTGCGTGCTTTTACGAATTCGTCGAAGTCAACTTCCTCTGTAGTAGCGAAATCAAGCAACAAATCCATTAATTTCTTGCGAACCATAGTTGCTTTGAACTCGTCGTTTGAAGAGAGGATGGTCTTAAGTTGCTCCGGAGCAATACCCGGGAACTGATCGGCGAACTTGGTAATTTGATCGTCGTAGTCGCTTTCTTCGATTTCAAGTTTTTCTTTCATGCTGATTTTATCGGAAATGAACGACCATTTAGCCAGTTTCATTACGATATCGCCGAAATATTTCTCAAACATCGGAAGATCGTTCAGAACGTCTTTTTCTTTAAGTTCGACTTTCTGCTGTTTATAGAAATTCATCGTATATTTTACGAGGTTATCGCGATAATATCCGTTTGGAACTTCGAAAGTATGCTTTGCGATAAGGTCGTCAATGATTTCTTCTTCCATGATTTCGCGAGCTTTTTCATCCCACATTTCTTGGAGTTGGAAGCCGAGTTCTTGTTTGAAATCTGCGATGTTATCGAATTTGTTTTCGCTGAGTTTTTTGATATTTTCCTCAGTAGTTTCGAGAGCATGAATTTCTTCGATTTTCTCGATAGTGTATCGCGAAACTAATTCTTTGTTTTCAGGGTTGAAATCGACGATATCGCCGACTT
>JAQUZU010000199.1 GCA_028691175.1 Candidatus Kapaibacterium sp.
GCAAAATTTCGCGTGCGACTGCCGATGCAGGCGAGCCGGCAAGGCGTCCGCCGGCAAACGTGGTAATTTCGTTCAGCGTACTATAGGAAATATTATCGCGATATGCCGAGCCGACGAAAGCATTTTTCGTCAGTTCGCTCTGCGAAAACGCAACATTTCCGGCAAGCATTCCGGCGAGGAAAATAGCGTGTAGCAGTTTCATTTATTTATAGATATAAAAGTGAACTTTCGTTCCAAACGAAAAATAAGTATTGTAGTCGGCGATAAAAGTTACATTCATATACGGGACAACCGCCATAAACTCATTGCCTTGCTCGTTTTTTATCGGAAATTTATACGATACAATCCCACGCAGAAGCAGGTTCTGCCGAGTCTGGTCAGACAGGAATTTGTCTTCTTCCGGTATGTCCTCAATTTCTTTTTTCAGATAATTCAGGCTGGAGTTTATCCCGAGTCCCGGTGCGGCACTAATTACTAAATTCCGGACTTTAAAAGCATTGTGGAACGAAATCGGAAACGAAATAAATATCTCGGTACCCGGCCCCATCATATACTCGAAATCAAATCCGATGCCGTTTCTCCCTTTGAATTTTTTTAATTCATAGTTCAATCCTGCATGCAGGCTTGTATAGTGCTCAAATATGGTAGTAGTTCCAAGATTAAATCCTACATAATGTATCAGCGGATTTGTTTCATTTAAATCGGCGGCATTGCTCGGGAAAGTAAACGCCATCAACATTGCGACGACCTTGATTGCGATTTTTTTCATATAATCATTCGTTTTGCGATGTGGAACAGCGTTAATAATATGGCAACAAAGCGGGGATAAAATTAACCTATCACCGCTTTATTGCAAAAAAAATCGTAGGTTCTCGGGTTGATTAACCTTCGATTACCCATACTTTCAGAGTAGCGAACACTTCAGCGTGCAATTTGATTTTAACATCAAATACGCCGAGAGTTTTAATAGCATCTTCCATAACGATATTTCTCTTATCCATGGTAATGCCTTTTTTAGCGAGTTCGTCAGCAACCATCTGAGCGGTAACCGAACCGTACAATTTGCCTTCTTCTCCGACTTTCATCGGGATGCTTACTTGCATTTCAGCATACTTAGCAGCCATAACTTCAGCCTCGGCTTTATCCTGAGCCTGTTTTTTGAGCCACTGTTTTTTCTCGAACTCTAAGGCTTTGATAGCGCCCGGAGTAGCGACATAAGCCAAACTTCTCGGGATCAAGAAGTTTCTTGCATAGCCGTTCTTAACATTTACTATATCGCCGATATGCCCAAGATGTTCTACGTTTTGTCTTAAGATTACTTGCATTTCTTTATTCCTATATTTTAGATTTCTACAGGGAATTCTTCGTTAAAAAAATATTGAGTTATTATGCCTCTTTGGGCTTATCGTTTTGTTCAGCATTTTCGGGCACAATCTCTTTTGGCTTATTTTCCGGATTAGCCTGCTTTTCAGCATCTTCTTTTTCTTTTTTGATTTTTTGTGCATCCGGATTGATAGCACTATAAGCAACACCTTCCTCAATGGCTCTCTTTTCTCTGTATTCTTTTAATTTCTTAGGCAGAATAAGAGTCAAGTGACGAAGAACTGTATCTTCGAGCACGAGGAATCGTTCTAGGACCGGGATTGTACTTGGTGCGGTATCAAACACAAGGTGGATGTAGTATCCGTTATACTTCTTGTTAATCGGATATGCAAGGCGACGTCTTCCCCATTTGTTGATTTCGAGGATTTTACCGCCATGGTTTTCAATATATCCGGCAACTTTGTTTAGTACTGCATCAATATCCGAATCTTCGAGTGCTGCATTTACTATTATGGTCGTTTCGTACATACGACGTAAACTCATACCAAGCTCCTATACGATTATAATCGCGTTAGTTAATTGAATAATATATATGTTTATAGACTACAAATTTAATGTATTTTTATCAAACTACCAAAGTATTTTTTTATTGTTCCGAGTTTTTCGCTTTTGCAGAAATATTTTGAAGAATTTTCGCAATAATTTAGTTATTTTCAAATTATTTCACTATTTTGGTAAATATATAATTGGTAATTATATTGAAATTGCGAATTAAGATTTGGTGCAAATTATTTATGAATATAAACATAAAAAAATTTTCGGAAAGATACTCAGAATTACCGGAGGGAATTATGCCGTCTACCGAGCAGGACAGAACTTTAATGCTTGACTTGCTTGTGGAAGCCATGCCGTTGGGATATGTTTTTGTTTCGCATACTTTAAATATACTTTCTATCAACGAAGCTGCTTGCAGAATTTTTGAAATTCCGAAAGACCGCGTAATCGGAAATTCTGTAATGGATATTCTTAACCCTGCTTTGCCATCGGACATCCGCGAAAAAACTGCCCCGATGTTTCTGGAAAGTCTCGAAGAAATTGCTCTTACGGGCAAGAATTTCTGGCTCGACAACCGAATTACGTATAAAATAGTTGCAAACGGGAAAAACAAAATAATTCGTACTTCGACGAAAGCATTCCCGACTCCTGAGGGCAAATTCGATTTCGCAATTTTTATCGAAGAGCTAACGGACACATACGCAAATTCCGCGGGAAATTTCCTCGTCGAAGAAAATAAATTCCTCAATGTCTTTCTTAATTCGCCGGTTGCAACTATAATAGTCGATATGACTACAAACGAG
>JAQUZU010000053.1 GCA_028691175.1 Candidatus Kapaibacterium sp.
ATTTCATCGTTATCGCGAATACCGCCGGTATTTTCAAAATAGAATTTTCGGTCAAAATACAGATAATCCTCATCGAAATCGCATACCGGGACAATCGCCGGCTGATACGAATTTACGGTCTCCGGCAAGCGCAGTTTAGGTTCCTCGGCATCTTGTGCCCGCACAATCTGCGCTGCACAAGTAAAAGAAACACTAACCGCTAATATTTTAAGTCTGTTACGCTTGTTCATCACGTTTTATGACTACAATAGTTTTATCGTCGTTATAGTGAGATTCCACAGTAAATTTTTCGACAGCTTCAATAATCAGCAGAGCAATATTTTTCGCAGACTCGGCATGATTTTTTTTGATAAGTTCGTGCAAACGCTCTTCGCCGAACTGTTCGCCATCGCGACTTTGCGACTCGGTAATTCCATCAGTATACATTACGAGCACATCGCCCTGATGCATGCGAATATTTTCGATCCTGTATTTTTGATTTTCCATCAGCCCGAGAAGTCCGCCGGTAGGATCCAAATGGACAAACGAATCAAGTTTCGGACGATAATGAATCGGAGCGCAATGTCCGGCATTTGCATAAAGCACCAGGCGATTTTGCGACAAATGAAGTTCGCAATAGCACAGCGTTACGAAGCGTTCAAAGACAAAAGTCCGCCAGACAAGTTTGTTTAATTTTGCAAATAGTTGCGAAAGCTTAGTTCCGAAGCTCACTCCCATACGCAGTGCACCGGAGACAAACAGTGCCTGAATTGCCGCCGGAAGTCCTTTGCTGGCTGCATCTCCGACCACAATTCCGAGACGTTCCTCGTCACCATCTTCATTTTTTATATAATCAAAATAATCGCCTCCGACTTTCGAATCCGGAATACATACTCCATAAATATCGAAATCCGAGAATCGATATTTATGGTCCGGCAGGATATTCGCCTGAATTTCCGCAGCACGCTTTATGTCTTTGCGAATTTTCTCCTGCTCGTTTTGCGAAACAAGATTTTTAATCGCAGAAGTTGCAACTCCGCTAATAATAGTCAAAGTCTCGTAGAACGTCTCAGTTGATTCTTTTGCATTAAATCCGAGAATATACTGATAATATTTTTTGCCGTTGGATTTAATACGGTCACCGACTCCGGTAGCGGAATACATTCGGATACCGCTTTCCTTCAGCACCTCGTCCGTTTCTAATTTTACGTAAGTACGTCCCGCAGTAACTTTTGAAAAAAACGGATTATTTTCAATTTTCAGGGTATATCCATCGGGAATTTTGCTCATTTCGCCGTATTGAGAACGAAGTATATACGCTTTTTTCTCGGGAACAAATTCCCAGATTCGCCCTCCGACCAAGTCGAACTGATCGCTATCGACAACCGAAATTAGAAGATCGTTTAGCAAATCGCTTGCATTTTTAAATTTTCCGTCGCTTAGGCTTTCAACTAACTTATATAGTTTCAATTGACTTACGACTTTAGCGTCTTCGGGCGTTTCGTTTGCCATTTATTCGATTATTCCAAGTTTTTTAAGTTCAACATTTAAAATATTTTTATTTGCTTTTGCTACCGGCACCATCGGCAAGCGGTAAACTTCTTTGCAGAATCCGAGTTGCGACATCACGTATTTTACCGGTCCCGGATTTGTTTCGATAAAGTTCAGTTTCATCAAATCGAAAATGCGATAGTGAATTTCGCGTGCTTTTGCATGTTCACCATTGAGAGCATAGCTAACCATTTCAGAAAATTCTTTCGGCAAATAATTTGAAATAGTTGAGATAACGCCACGTCCGCCAACCATTATAAGCGGCAAAGTAAACGAGTCATCGCCGGAGAGAACGGCAAATTTCGCCGGAGCGTCTTTTACAATCTGCATCATCTGCTCGATATTTCCGGACGCCTCTTTGCAAGCTGCGATATTTTCGAAATCATTTGCGAGTTTGACCATAGTTTCCGGTAGCATATTTACGGAAGAACGTCCCGGAATATTATAAATAATAATTGGCAAACCTTTTGCTTGCTCGGCAACAAGGCGGTAATGTTCATACAGTCCGAACTGAGTCGGTTTATTGTAATACGGCATAACCACCAAAGCGGCGTCAGCACCAAGTTCCTGCGCAAGGACAGTGTTGTCGCAAGTGGATTTAGTTTCGTTCGTGCCCGTTCCGGCAATAATTTTTATTCTACCTTTCGCAATTTCAACTGCTTTCACAAGTAGTGCAGTTTTTTCGTTAAATGTCAGAGCGAAATTTTCGCCTGTAGAAGCACCAACAACCACTCCGGTAACGCCGTTTGCAATTTGGAATTCGAGAATTTTTTCGAACGCATCAAAATCTACCTCGCCACTTGCGAGAAACGGCGTAACGAGAGCCGTGAAAGTACCTTGTAGCCAATTAGTAGTCATATTTTTTATTTCATTAGTCCATAAAAATTGCAGAATATAATATAACATATATTCTGCAAAAATAAAAATATTTTCGTTATTTTACGCCATTTTCATTAAAAATCATAGCCCAACGAGAACAAATAGCGTGGTTTTGACCAATTTACGCGCTCGTTGCGCCATGCGATATCTAATTTAAACGGTAAGCCAAGCAGATATGCACGAACACCGATTCCGGCACTCATTTGCAAATCTTTCGGTACTTTTACACCATATTCATTAACTGTTGACGAGTGGAAATTCGACAAATCGCCCGACCAAGCTCCACCCATATCGAAGAAGAAGGAGCCCATTACGCCCTGCATCAGTACCGGAACAGGTCCGGCAAGTATCGCCTGAAACAGCGGGAAGCGAAGTTCGAAGTTCGTAAGGAAGTAGCGCGTACCACTCAGCGAACCGATGTTCCATCCACGCAGTGGCGATGCAAACTGCATAAATACAAAATCCTCCGGCGAATCAAGCGGAATGTAGTTGTTTTCGTACTCATAGTTGAACCAATTGTCCGTGCCACCAATATTGAATTTACGATTATCCGATCCAATCGACGCGGCAAAAGTTCCGCGCGATGCAAATGTCAAATAGTCAAACAGAGTGAAATAATGTCTGAAATCGCCCTCAACGATCAGGAAACTTTCGGTTTTGCTTCCGATTTTCGGCGACGCCTTTACGCCGAAATTCCAGCGCGAGCCACTTGCCGGAGCGAACCAGCCATAGAGCACATCATCATGCACAAAGTGAAGTTCCGGAACCACAAGAAAGCGCGACTCGCTCGCAATATTCGTATTTTCGACATTTTCCATGCTTGTAGCGTATAAATTCGTGTTAAATTCCAAGCGATTAAAGCGATTAAACGGCAATGCCGCAGTCAGTGTTAATCCAAAATTTCTGAATCTGTAATAGTAGTTATCGCGCCGCAAAACATACGCCGCATTTTGAAATAGGCTAACCGAATAATCAATAATATGCGGCAAATATTGATACGACAACATAATATTGCTATTGCGCAAATCGCGATAGAGATTTGCTTCTACATAAATCAGATTATCGCCCATAATATCGCTGAATTGTGCCGCAGCACTTCCAGCAAAACCGTAATATGTGCTGTATCCCGGATTTCCCATCACGCCGTCTAACGAGAAATTAACTTTATAGTCGTGCTCAACAAAATTTGAATCGTTTATATTCGCCAAATGTTCCGCTTCCGGCAGATCCGCAGCGGCATCCGGATTACGAACCACGAATTGCGGTTTATCCATTTTAACGCGAAAGTTTCCGTACTGCATTTGTTGCGGTTCGCTCTCGGAGGAATTTGCAGGTTCTTCGACGTCCGCAATTTGAGGAATTACCTCTGCCGCAAGAGTCGAAGCCCGGAATTTAGTGAGTGGCAGAACGTCTCCCTCGACCGTCATGTCCAACGGGTATTTCAACATAAATATATCGATTGCACCACCATTCATGGAGGCAAAAGCCAGCCGGCTGCCGTCTCTGCTGATTGAAAGTTGCGTAATTCCGGTCAGCGAATTTGTGCGCGGTCGAACAACTCCGGTCGCAAAATTATACGAATAAACATTGCCGATACCGTTTTTATCGGATACGAACAGGATATTCGAACCATCGCCGGCAACACTGATAGACGAAATATTTCCGCCTAAGTCGTGCGTAATGCGTTGGATATTTCGAGATTCAATATCCAGCGAATAAATATCTGTAGCCTGATAGTCGATCTGCCATATTTTCACATTGCTTTCCGGCGTAAGATTGTCTTTTCTGTCGGAAATAAAATAAATTTGCTTCGAGTCAATCGACCACTGCGGTGCGTTATCGAAGAACGGATCGTTCGTGAGTTGCGTAACATTTTTTGTTTTGAAATCATAAAGGTAGAGATCGCCATAGCATGTTTTTATGCCGTTAAAGCATAAATATTTTCCGTCCGGAGACCACACAACCGATGATATTGAGCAAAATCCGAGTTTAAGTTTTTCGTAATCGCCGTTTTTCTCATTTACGATAAAAATTGCGTCCTCTCCGCCGGCTTTTGCCGAGACAGCCAGAAATTTTCCGTCCGGAGACCACGAAATTCCCGGCGTATAGAGGTTCAATTCTTCGAAATCCTGCGTGCGGAAGCTAGATACGAGTTTGCGCGGTTTTTCGGGTTCGCGATCATCTTTTCTTTTTTTCGGGTCTATATCGCGCACATAGATGCCGTAAAGTCCGTCAGCATCTGAAATATATGCCATTTTACTGCCATCGGGCGAAATTGCCGGCGACGAATTATAGAATGTATTTTCTTTTTTATGATTAGTTATGCTCTGTGCGTAGTCGGTTGGCTCTTTAAATTTTTCGACATCAGGCCAGTAATACTTTTTCAGGTCTTTCGCCCACATATCGGAAAATTCCTCGTATTTCATCTTAAAAACTGTCGTAAACGCTTGATCGAGCGAAAAACCGAGACGGACTTTCTGGATCAGTTCGGCAATTTTTTCTTCGCCGTATTTTTCTGCTATGTACCAATAAAAAGTCTGCCCGCCACGATACGCGAGATAATTATTCATGTAATTCAGGCCGCGGATTCGCTCGCTGATCGCAAGATCGCGAATAAACATATCATTCTGCGCGTCCTGCCCGCCCTGGCTGGCATATTCGGCAAGTCCCTCGTTCATATATAGCGGAAATTCGATATTCTGCCCGGTTTGAACTGCGGTCTGGAAAGTGCCGCCATACAGATATTGATTTAAAACAGCATGCACCAACTCATGGTGAACTACATGCCGGAAGTTTCCGTATTCGCCGAAAAACGGCAATACGACGCGGTTTTTGAAAAGTTCGGTTACGCCCTGAATACCTTCGCTCATATATTGACTAATCACGTTGGTCTGCTGGAAATCGTTTTGCGAATTATATACAAGAATCGGAATTCGACTGTTTACGCGGAATTTCAGCAGGTTAGAGATTTTTTGCAAAGCCTTTTCGGCTTCTACAGCAGTAAAATCGGCTAGATATTTCGAGCCTTTGTCATAATATATATCAAAATTGCTCGTACTGATATATTTCCAATCGAAAGTGCGGTATTGCACTTTGTTTTTTCCGAATTGCACTGCCGATGCCGGATAAGCACTCATCACACACAATGCTGAAAACAATATCGCACAAAAACATTTATTTATCTTCATATTTTTCCTTTTCAGTATTTCCGATTTTGTGGACGTTTAAACCGCCATATTATTAGACATTATTTTTCGTTTTTGGTTACTTGAAAAATAAAAAAAACTGCAGGTCCGGCAATTTATCCGCTGTTCCGTACCTCGTGGGAGAAAAAAGCATACGACAGAACGGATTTGCATGCATATTTTTTGGCACGCATATTGTTGTAATAACCTTGAAAAAAATAGTTAACTTACACTTCTCGAAGGAGGCAGTACATGAAAAAATTAATTCGAAACACGCTGGTCGCGTTTTTCTCGCTGGCAGCCGGAACCTGTGCACTCTGTGCAGCAACGCCGATAGTCGAGCTTCCGCCAATGCCGAATAATGAAGAATTCGAACAGTTAGAAGACATCGAAGAACTTTATTACGCTAAAATTCTGGACTATTTCGAAATCGGTGCAATGTATGAAGCGCAAATCAAATTTGCCGGCGAAAAACCGAAAGTAACGCTTGCCGTACCGACAAAAGACGATCTTGAATCAACAGAAATCGAGGTTTTGCAAAAGTATTACAGCGTTGCCAACAAGTTGAAAAAGCAAGTGCTTAACTTGCCGGAAGGCGAAGGCGCAGTAAAAATCAAAGACTTGCAGGAGCAACTCCGCAAAGTGCAAAACGAAAGAAACAAACTCGCCGACGAGGGGTTCCGCAGTTCGCTGGAAGCCGAAAACACGGACTTTTATCGCAACCGCTACGAGGAACTTGTCCGACAAATCGAGGAATTGCGTCTCGAAGTCGATGCTCGCAGCGATGCCTATAATCGCACGTTGGTAAATGCCTACAAGACTTATCAAAAACTCGACAATCAACTATATCCGGTATTCGCACTTTCAATTTTCGGCACGCAATACGACTTCGGAGTAGACAACTTAAACGAGCGATTTTCGCCGGGTGTTGCATTGAATTTCACTCCCGGAAAGTTTTTCGGATTCGGGCGTTTTCTTAGTATATGGGCAGATTACTCGCACATAACAAATGAAATCAAACTAAATCGCGAGCGTGAAATCACCACTGCAACTAATCGTTTTTCGCTCGGACTATTGCTGAACGTATATCTCGACAAAGTTCTGAACCTCGAAAATATTGAGCCGCATATTTCGCTCGGACTCGGCTATTTCCATGCAAATCAAACGGTTGGCAACACCGAAATTACCGATTACTCAACTTATGGCAATTCAATCAAAATCGAAGCCGGTGTGCGGAATTTTAGTTCATACTTTCCGTTCGAAATCTATGCCGACGTAAATTTCAACAAATACAACAAGCAATTACATATGCTTGGAAATTCCGAAATCGACAAGGGCAAACCGTGGATTACGAATTTCTCGGTCGGAATCAGACTGCCACTCTGGCAAAAACTAAAAGAATTACCGTAAGCAGGAGAGACAATCATGAAAAAATCTATCTATTTTATCCTGCCATTGGCACTCGCGACACTGTTTTCCGGCGTTACAGCGGCATCGTATCACCCTGACCGCCTGCCGAACCGGTCTACAGAAAAATACGGTACAAAGCACAAAGCAGTTCGTCACCATCGCCATTCAAAAAAGCAGGCGAAACACTCGCACGATAAAATTTTCTATTCGGCAAAATTCGCCGAAGCAATTCGTATGCAGAAACTTGCAAACACATACCGCGAGGTTGAAGATTTCGATAATGCAATCAGATATCTCGACCGCAGCCGGAAGGTTTTGCTCCAATTTTCGAAGGATTTTTCTGCCCGCTACTGGCTCGCAGTAAATGACGAAATGCTCGGCTACGTCTATCGCGATATGGACGATATTCCGAACGCAAAAAAATATATCAAGCGAGCACTCGACGTTTTCACCGTTATAATCAAGCAAGACGATGGAACTCCGCTTCCGCTCGAATTGATTTATCGCGAACTTGATTCGCCGAATGTCGAATATGTTTCTACTCCGCCGCCGGTTATCTCATGTAAGGGTGCTTCGGACGGACGAATCGTAAACTATGACAATCAAAAATTACAGTCTCTGCCGATACTTGCGGACGATATTGAAAATTTGAGTTTATCGGGTAATCGTTTTAAAGAAATTCCGGCGGGACTATATTCGCTCGAAAATCTGGCTGTGCTGAACCTTTCGCACAATAAACTTCGCGACGCAAATTTATTTTTCAAATCGGCTCGCGATTTAGTTTGGCTGGATCTTTCGAACAACCGCATTCGCACTCTTTCCGGCGATTTCTCTAAAATGCAGAATTTGCGTTATTTAGATTTATCGAACAATTCGCTAAAAACTCTGCCGGAGGGATTGGAAAAACTTAAATCGTTGGAAACACTGAAGTTGCGCGGAAACAAAATTCCGTTTGACGTTATTTCTAATCTAATTCGTCAGTTGCCGAAAGCAAATATCGAACATGATATTTACGAATTGAAAAAGCCACAGACAACGATACAGGAAGACGTCGAAGAATAATTCGGCATCATATTAACGCATTTAAGGATTCACGGGCGGGGCGTGCCGCGTCCCTACATTAGGTTACTCCTCCTTGGTAGGGACATGGCGTGCCACGTCCCCGTATTTTTACGGCTGTTTGAAATTCTTCAGTCCAATGCGTCTAATACCCTTAATTACCAAGTTCTTATCGATAGTATGCCCAAACGAGAACGCAAATTTGTCGGCAAATTCGCTGATTCCGCCGGTCAGGATAACCGAGACTTTCGAATTTGGGAAAAGTGTATGTTGCAAATCGCATATATGGGCATCTAAGCCCTTCATCGTGATATTAATTATTCCGGAGTTCATCGCAGTGGCAGTATCCGCACCGTATTGAGCGAAATCAAAATCTATGTTTATGCGTGGCAACTTAGCAGTGAACTGCACCAAAGCCCGCGCCTGCGTCAGCAAACCCGGCAAAATCGATCCACCGAGGCACTTCCCTGCTTCATTTACAATATTAATGGTTATGCAGGTACCGAAGTCGATTGTAATAAACGGTGGCTTAAAGTCCTGAATCGCGGCAAGCAACCCGAGTTTGCGGTCAATTCCCATTCCGGATACTCCGGAGAAGTCGATTGACGTCTCGCAGGCAAGTAGCGGCTCGACATTTACGGCACGGATTTTCGCCCGATAGAGCGTATCGAGCAAGATTTTTTCGGCAATAAAATTCACAGAAGAATAGACGACGAGTTCGGTCGAACGGTTGCATACAAAGTCCATAATGCCGTCTTCCGTTTGTTTGCGATCACTTATAGAGGCAAAATGCTCGCCGTCGAAAAATTTAATCCGGCTGTTCCCGACGTCCGCCGCAAGGATTGCTTCATCGGCGTAACTTGTTGTAATGTCGTCAGTTAAGATCATATCGTATACTATCGCCGTTATCAATAATTTTATTTTGTCCGTCGTGCTTGTTTCGGAGGGTTACTTGTCCGTTCGAATGGAGTTCTACTATTTCCCATTCGCCGTCCATGCCAAGAATTTTTGCGTCTTTGCCTATAAAATTCAGTTCTCGTCGCCAAATATCAAATATTGCTTCATACGGATTGCCGTACAATTCGACAAAAGTCTGCACCAACACCTCTGCAACTTCATCCGGCTGCAATTTTTCGCCGAGCAACGCAAGCGAAGTCGGCTCGTTATGCGTAACACCGGAGAATTGTGTTTGATTTACGTTTATTCCGATTCCGATAATCGTCGTATCGCAGTAATTGCCCATAAATGAATGTTCGGCAATAATCCCACTTATTTTGCCAAAACGTCCGTTCGGCATTTTCGCCATAACATCATTTGGATATTTCAGGCGAAAGCACTGCTCCGGCGACGAAACTTTTCGCAGTGCGGCTCCGGACATCAGTCCGCCAAGTATTTGAAAAATCGGGACTTCCGCAGCCGGAACTTCGTGCGGAGCATGGTGAATACCGATTGTGCAATACACATTTTCACCGGCATTTCCGAGCCACGTTCTGGCATTTCGCCCGCGTCCGTTCGTCTGAAAATTCGCCGTTACAGCAACCAAATCGTGCTGTTTCAGGAGTTCTGCAGCAACATCATTTGTCGATGTAACGGTGCCCATTTTTTTATAATATATTTCCATTTGTGCATATTCAATTATTATACAAAACACGAAATTACTGAATAAATCAGATAATACCAAGTTAAACAGACAAATCAGCCCTCGAGAGACGCAATCCCCTATCGTTCTGCTTTCAATATATAAAAAATAACATTTTTCTTGCAATTATTCCGAATTTTACGTAGTTTAATACACTGAAATTTTTTTATATTAACAATTACGGAGAGAGACCTTATGGAAAAATTCAAAAATTACATTAACGGCGAATGGGTAGCCCCTAAATCAGGCGAATATTTCAAAAATATAAGTCCTGCCAACATAAACGATGTAATCGGTGAATTTCCGTTTTCCGGGCAAGAAGACGTAAACGACGCAGTTAAAGCCGCACGTGCCGCTTTCAAATTATGGAAAAGCATCCCTGCCCCGAAACGTGGAGAATTGATGAAAAATGTCGGCGATATTTTGGTTCGCCGCAAAAAAGAAATCGCACGCTGCATGACTCGCGAAATGGGCAAACCGACCTTCGAAACCGAGGGCGACGTTCAAGAAGCAATCGATACAGCATACTATGCAGCTTCGGAGACTCGCCGCTTGTTCGGACAGACTGCACCAAGCGAGATGCCGAACAAGGTCAATTTGACTTTCCGTGTGCCAATCGGCGTTGTCGGCGTAATCACAGCGTTTAATTTTCCGCTTGCAGTACCGAGCTGGAAAATTATTCCGGCAATTGCGGCAGGTAACACCGTAGTATACAAGCCGTCTAAAGATGCACCGCACGCAGGCGTTCTCTTCGCAGAAGTAATGGAAGAAGCAGGTATTCCAAAAGGCGTTTTCAATGTTCTGCTCGGCAAGGGAAGCATGGGCGACATGATAGTCAAACATCCGGATGTTAATGTAATCGGTTTCACCGGCTCGACCGAAATCGGCTGTAAAATCGCAGAAATCGGCGGTCGCTTAAATAAAAAAGTTTCGCTCGAAATGGGTGGCAAGAATGCGCAAATCATTATGAACGACGCAAACCTTGAGCTCGCTTTAAACGGTGCAGTTTGGGGAGCATTCGGCACTACCGGGCAACGTTGCACCGCAACTTCACGTCTGATAATTCAATCGGGCGTTTATGATAAATTTATTGAAATGATCAAAGAAAAAGCCGTTTCCCTGAAAATCGGCGACGGACTAAAGCCGGATACAGAAATGGGTCCGCTGGTTCATGAAGCATCGCTGAAAAACGTAGAGAAATATTGCGAAATCGCTAAAAAAGAAGGCGGAAGATTGATTTGTGGCGGCGAACGTGCTACCGGTAAAGATCTGGACAACGGATATTTCTGGAAACCGACTATTTTCGCAGATGTAACAGACAAAATGACTTTGTTCAACGAAGAAGTGTTCGGCCCGGTACTTTCGATTACGAAATGTGAAACGCTCGACGAAGCCATCGCCCTGCAAAATCACAGTGCGTACGGACTTTCCGCAGCAATCTACACAAATAATATAAACGACGCATTTAAGGCTGTTGATGAAATCGAATCAGGCTTGACTTACGTTAACGGACCGACAATCGGCGCCGAAGCACACATGCCGTTTGGTGGCACAAAAGGCACCGGCAACGGACATCGCGAAGGTGGCTGGACTGCATTCGACATATTCACAGAGTGGAAAACTGTATACATTGATTACTCAAATCAATTGCAGCGTGCTCAAATCGACAATAATTAATAAATATATATCAAACAGAGCTTCCCGACCGGAGGCTCTGTTTGAATGATTATCAAGGTTTTTGTATTTTTTTCCGGTTATCGCTTCGACACAAGTATTTTTGCATTTATTGCAGAATTACAAAAATATTTTCGTAATTTAGTATTCCAATTTTGATTTATTTATAAAAAAGTAGAAAGAAAACATGAAATTACAGAATTATTTCAAAATCGCAATATTTGCACTAATGTCGGTCGTTTTGGTATCGTGTGCAAAATCAGAAAAAGATCGTTTGGTTGAATATAATACCGCCTTGGTTACTTGGCTTACTTCGCCGAATTTTATGGATAAGATGAAGGCTGAGGTCAAAACTGTCGCCGATATTTCTCCTTATATGGAAAAAAATATGACAAAAATCGCCACTGAGCAGGGATTTAAAAACACAAAAGAAGCCAACGACCTCTTCAAAAAATTTGCAAATGACGCTGACGTCAAAAAGTTAATGCAAGAGACCGAAAAGAAAGTTACTCCGAGATTAGAAGAACTTATGAAATTCCAACTGGAACTTATGAAACAAGAAGAACCGAATAACTCCGGCGTACAGCCCGGCGATACGACCATGATGACCGAGCAAACCGTCGCCCCACAGCCGGCTCCCGAAGCGAAGAAATGATCTTTAAACGCAATTTTGAAAAAAAGACCAAAAGCACAATGCTTTCGGTCTTTTTTTTTTTCGCGGTTTAGGCTACGATTATAGTGACGATTTTAATTTCAGAATTAAATCGAGCACACGGCTTGAATATCCGAACTCGTTATCATACCAACC
>JAQUZU010000200.1 GCA_028691175.1 Candidatus Kapaibacterium sp.
AAAACATTCAACTCGGAGATGCATACGTAGACTGTCCGAGCGCAATTTTCACGGGCGGAACAAAATTCGGATATTCCTTAGGTTTATTATACGAATATACTCTGTCAGGAATTTTTACCGTCGGCGTATCCGCTACGTATAACAGCCACGGCATCGACGCAACATTTACCGAAACGGAACCGTGCTCCATCGATTACGTAGTCAATGGCGTTCCTCAGACAACTGTAGCAAATATCAGCTTCAAAAACGATCTTGCAGTTGATTTGAGCAACATTGCAATTGCCCCGTATATCAAATGGAATCCGTGGAAATTTATGTTTTTGCGGGCGGGAGTGGCAGTCGGATCAAACGTTTTTACAAGCCTGACACATACTAAAACAGTCGCACAGCGCACCGTGCGCCTCCCAAACGGAGAAATATGGACAGTAAAAGTCGATGGCGACCCGACCTTGCAGGACAGCGAAGTCCTCGAAGCTGTTTCTCCGCAGATTTATATTCAGCCGGCGTTGGGATTTAATATTCCGTTCTCGGAAAAATTAATTTTATCGCCAATATTCGAATACGGAATTCCGCTTGAAAACGTCAGCGATTGGGGCGATAATTTCAAGGTAAGCACTTGGAGAATCAATTTCGAATTGCGACTTCAAATCGCGAAAAAGCATTATTAATCGGCAGGAATGAAAGCCAGAACCTCGCCCTCGACGATTTCCACCGTTGCAAAATCGGCGGCAAAAACATTGCGCGCTCCCTCGCGATAGCCGAGTTCAAGTCGTTCATTTTTTAGCGGATAGGATAAATTGTGCGTCGTAACTACTGCGCTCGGCTGCGGAATCAGCGAAATCAGCTCGCCGGCTTTAGCATGAAATTCATATTTTCCCTTCTGCAGCACGTATGAGATTCGCCCGTGTTCATAAACGGCAAGTTGCAGAGTAGCGGAATATTTTTTCAGTACGCTCCAATTGTTCAGCGTGTGTTCGAGCAATCCGCCGGAAAATCCGATAATCAACAGCCTGTTCCAGCCCTTGTGAAATGAAAAAATCAGGCATTTCTCGAAGTCGTTCGTTTCCTGATCCGGATCTTTTACAAATCTTTCGGGCGGAAAATTTTTTGCCGGCTCACTTTCGCCGAATGAATCCAAATCGCCGACTACATAGTCCGGCATAATTCCGTGCTCCAACAACACTTTTCCGGCACCATCTGCAGCGATAAGTGGCTTGTCGATGAATTTTCGCACAGTATTTTCGCCGGGAAATTCGCCCATCAAACATATAACGGCGTCATATTCGAATTTTTTTTCGATAATTTTCACCTAATACTCCCACTCACCCGTTATTTTCAGATGGTCGTCCAATTTGAATTTCAGAAGCATTTCTTTCGTTTCTTCGCGCGAAAGGCGAAATTTTTCTATTTCGGGATTATTAGCCATTTCAAGTGCAAATAAGCCGAGAATCGCAGCTGCGTCGCTGAAATATCTTTGATTTGCCTTATCAAACGTATCGCCGAAATCGTGATAATGATGATACACTTCATCGTCCGGCAAACCGCCGAAAGTAACAGTCGGAACTCCCTTCAGCAAAAACGGTGCGTGATCGCTGCCGAGCCACGGCTTTTCATCTGCCGTCTGCTTGATTTTATAGCCGGAAAGCGACGCAACAAATTTCTCGGCACTGCTTCTCATCGCTTCAACTCCCATAATATTTATGGAGTTAGGCGAGCCGGGCATATCCATGTTCAAAACTGCAACTACCGAATCGGAGATTTCGCCGGCGAGTTTTTTCGCACCAAGAATGCCGATTTCCTCGGCATCCGTCCAGACGCATTCAATCGTGAAATAATTTTCCGGATTATGCTGCTTAATAAGACGTGCAATATCAAGCAAAACAGCCGTTCCCGAGCCGTTATCGATTGCTCCGGTCGAGACGTCCCACGAATCATAATGTGCTAAAAGCAGGATTTTTTTCGGCGATTTTCCGGCAAACTGTGCCCGTATGTTCGTCATTTTGCTCGGGAAACAATCGGATTTCACCTCGAAATCAATCGCCGGTTTCAAGCCCGATTTTATCTGCTCATCGATCATCAATTGATCCTCTGCGGAAATGCAGAAGCACGGCAATTCAACCTGCTCGGCGTTAAAACTTGGAGCACTCATCAGCACCATGCCACCCTTTTTCGAGCTTGGAAACAGCACGCACGCCGCCCCGCGTTCGCATGCAATTCTGACAATTTCCCGTCGAGCGATAGATTTTTCGCGTTTCACTTTTGCCGGTTCGAGCAAAATTGCTTTTCCCGCAACGTCTATACCTGCATAATCCTCATCTTGACCACCGTAAATAACAGCAATTTCTGCAGTTTTTCGCGTGCATGCCGCGGAATATCCGGCTGCATACGCGCGCAATTCTTTCTTGAACGGTGCCACAAGACTGGCATGGTCTTCGTCGCGCCGCCAAGCGTTAAAATCATAAGATTGAGTGAAATTTTTTATTCCGAGCGAGTCAAGTTTTCGCAGCAAAATTTCGCGTGCGACTGCCGATGCAGGCGAGCCGGCAAGGCGTCCGCCGGCAAACGTGGTAATTTCGTTCAGCGTACTATAGGAAATATTATCGCGATATGCCGAGCCGACGAAAGCATTTTT